>CAMNNS010000012.1 GCA_946545765.1 uncultured Bacteroidales bacterium
CTATTAACCTTGCTTTGTTATGTTGCCCCCTTGATAAGAAAATCTCTTTTGCCTCTGAAGTTGGAATTTTACTCTTAATAATCAAAAGATCTTTCTTTACCAACTCTTTCATTTTATCTTTTATCTTCTTAATATCAATATCATCTAATGATAATATTTGGCCAATATTCTCTTTGTCTCTAAGCTCCCCATATTGCCCATTTGGTAGATTATATTTTAAAAAGAGTGTATGATTTGGATATAGCTCAGCGATAGCTCTTTGTGTTAATAAACTTAAACTCCTATGATAGCATCTTCTCCCATCTATATCGTCGTAAGTTAAAAACCTAACCTCAGATGCTAAATATATTTTATAACTCAACTCTTTAAGTTCATGGTTTACATAGGCGGCAAGCACTTTCATACCGCTTTGATCATATTTGAGCTTATTTAACAAATCTAAAAGTGTTGTTCCTGCCTCTACGGCAATATTTTCCATTGTGTTTTTACATAATACTCTAATCTTTTCCATTTTAATATCTATGTTAATGGTTTTACTTTTTCATATAATTTTTTAGATACTCTCCTGTATATGACTTTTTATTTTTTGCAATAGTTTCTGGGGTTCCTTGTGCAATAATCTCTCCTCCGTTTTTCCCCCCTTCTGGTCCCATATCTATTAGCCAATCTACAGATTTTAGAATATCTAAATTGTGTTCAATAATAACGATTGTATTCCCTTTATCTACAAGTTTTTGTAATACCCCAAGCAAAACTTTTATATCTTGAAAATGTAACCCTGTTGTTGGTTCGTCTAAGATAAAAAGGGAGTTACCTGTATCTTTTTTTGAGAGTTCTGTAGCAAGTTTTACCCTCTGGCTCTCTCCGCCCGATAAAGTTGTTGATTGTTGCCCGAGCTTAATATACCCTAATCCCACATCCTCTAAAGCTTTTAGTTTTGGGAGTATAGTTGGTATCCCCTCAAAAAATTTGGTAGCTTCTGAGATTGTCATCTCTAAGACATCGTTTATACTCTTTCCTTTATATTTTACCTCTAATGTCTCTTTATTGTATCTTTTCCCATTACACTCTTTGCAAGTAACATAAACACTTGGCAAATAGTTCATTTCTATTGTTTGTACCCCTGCTCCTTTGCACACTTCACATCTCCCTCCCGATACATTAAATGAGAATCTACCCTGTTTAAATCCCCTAATTTGTGCATCGGGAGTCTTTTCAAAAAGTTTCCTGATTTCTGCAAATAAATTTGTGTAAGTTGCGGGATTACTACGAGGTGTACGCCCAATAGGTGTTTGATCTACAACAATAACTTTATCTATATTCTCCAATCCCTCAACAGATTTATATGGGAGAGGTTTTGCTATAGATCTATAAAAATGATAACTTAAAATAGGTCTAAGAGTTTCATTGATTAAAGAAGATTTACCACTTCCGCTAACTCCACTAATTCCAACAAAACAACCTAATGGTATCTCTAAATTAACCCCTTTAAGATTATTGCCAGTAGCCCCTTTTAATTTAATTTTAAGTCCGTTCCCCTCTCTTCTGGTTTTGGGTGTAGGTATTTCAAGAATCCCTTTTATATATTGAGCAGTATAACTATTTAACTCTTGCACTTGCTTGATACTCATCTTTTTTATCTCCTCTGGCTTACCATTAAATAGTAATTCACCTCCCCTTTTGCCCGCTTCTGGCCCAAGGTCTATCAACCAATCTGCACTCTCCATTGTCTCTAAATCGTGTTCAACTACAAGTACAGAGTTCCCCTCATCTCTCAGCTGTTTGAGAGATTTAATTAGTTTAATATTATCTCTTTGATGTAATCCAATACTTGGTTCATCTAAAATATAAAGGACATTGACAAGTTTACTACCTATTTGAGTAGCTAATCTTATCCTTTGATTTTCACCACCACTAAGAGATGATGTAGCTCTATCTAAAGAGAGATAATTTAACCCAACAGATTGCAAAAAACCTACTCTATCTTTTAACTCTTTTAGTATATCTCTTGCTATTGTTTGTTGTTTTTTATCTAAATGTTTATTGAGTTCACTAAACCAGTTGGCAAGTGTATCTATATCCATTTGAGCAACTTCTGCTATATTCAGCCCTGCTATTTTAAAACAAAGAGCTTCTTTTTTTATCCTTTTACCATGGCACTCAGGACATATAACCTCTTCTATATATCTCTCTTTAATATTTCCCTTTACCTCAGCGATACCCTTCTTTTCTAATGGGATGGTCTCGTCTTCATCTTTTTGCATCTTATCTAAAACGCCAGGGAAAGAGGCAAGTAGAGTGCCATTAGATAAGTTTACCCTAAATAATTCTTCTGTCCCATAGATAATAGAATCTAAAATTTCTATAGGTAAATTTTTAATAGGGGTATTAAGAGAGAAATTGTGTTTCTTTGCCATACTCTCCAATATCCTAAAGGTATCGGTATCTTTATATTTTCCTAAAGGGATTATACCCCCTGCGAATATACTTTTTGTCTTGTCGGGAATGATTCTACTAAGGTCTATTTGTGAAACATAACCTAAACCTTTACATTTTGGACACGCCCCTTGAGGAGAGTTAAAAGAGAAGGTAAAAGGGGCGGGTTCGGGGATAGATTCCCCTGTGGTTGGGTCTATTAGATGTTGAGAGAAAAACTTTATACTCTGGTCATCTAAATTAAAAATAGCAATACTCCCTTTTCCCCTTGACAAAGCATTTCTTACAGAGTCGGCTATCCTTTTTTTATCCTCTTCTTTAGGTATAATTTTATCAATAACTAACTCTATAAAATGTATTTTGTATCTGTCTAAAGGTTTGCAATCTGCAAGTTCGTATATCTTGCCATCTATTCTAATTTGATTGTATCCCCTTTTTAATAAGCTGTCAAATAACTCTTTATAATGTCCTTTTCTTCCAATTACAAGAGGTGCGAGTAATAATACTCTTTTGTTGTTATACTCTTTTACAATGAGTTCTGAAACTTGTTCTGGAGTATATTTAATCATTCTTTCTCCAGTTGTTGGAGAGAAAGCATAAGAGGCTCTTGCGTAAAGCAATCTAAGGAAATCGTAGATTTCGGTAATTGTGCCAACTGTACTTCTTGGGTTGTTTCCGGTTGTTTTCTGCTCTATCGCGATAATGGGGCTAAGCCCAGTAATACTTTCTACTGCAGGTCTTTCCATTATCCCGATAAATTGTCGTGCATAGGTGCTCAAAGTCTCCATATATCTTCTTTGCCCCTCTGCATAAATAGTATCAAAAGCCAGAGAAGATTTTCCACTCCCCGATAACCCTGTTACTACCACAAATTTATCCCGTGGAATTTTTAAGCTAACATTTTTAAGATTATGTTCATTTGCTTTTATAATCTCTAAATCCATATCTTAGGGTTTAAGTAAGGATTATTTGCAAGTTCCTCTGCCATAGTGGAATTAGTACCATGCCCAGCATAAATATCGGTATCGGGAGCAAGTTTTTTTGGTATAATATTTATCAAAGAATTATACATACTTGAGTTGTCCCCTTCGGGTAAATCTGTTCTACCACAATTGCCTGCAAACATAGTGTCTCCAGTTAAACAAAACTTGTCCTCTTTTGAGTAGAAACAAACACTACCCCAAGTATGCCCCGGTGTATTGATAACTTCCAATTTTGAATTCCCAAAATCGACAAAATCTCCATCGTTAATATCTATAGTATTTGTAGGAGGTTCGTCTATATTATAACCAAACATTTGGCAGGTTTGTTTGGCGTGGGATAACATCATTTTATCTTTTGGGTGTATATATATCGGGATTTGATATTTATTACAAATAAAAGCACAACCCATAACATGGTCAAAATGACCGTGAGTTAAAAGCAGTTTAACCGGTGTAAGATTATTCTCAGTAATAAATTTTATAATTCTATTCTCCTCACTTTTACTACTTATCCCCGGATCAACAATAACACACTCTTTTGTTTGGTCCCATAAAATATAGCAACATTCTCTAAGTTCGTTTAAATAAAATTGTTTAATACTAATCATATAAACTAAGTATTTATCACTTTATACAAAATTACAAAATTTTACCTTTTAGCATCGGGACAAAATCAACAATTCCAAAACTCTCTCTTTCGTAGTTATCTTTAGATACCCTTGTTATGCTTAAAAGAGTTTGTTTCTTCTCTTTACTATTATTTCTCTCTTCAATATCTACAGGTATTACCATTTTCCCCCCAATCTTTAATTGCCTAAGGAGTGGAGTTGGTATGTTTGGAGCCCCACATGTAACAATAATTTTATCAAATGGTGCCTCTTGCTCAAACCCTTCAAATCCATCGCCCCAAATTAAAGTAATATTATTGTTTATCCTCGCGATATGTTCCTCATCTGAATAAGGGTTATTTAGCTCAGAGGAGAGTTCTTCTTCTAAATAGTAACCAGCATTTTTTAAATTTTCTTGTGCCACTTTAAAAAGAGACTCATGCCTCTCTATTGAGAAAACTTTTCCCCCTAAATAAAACAGTATGGCGGTTTGGTATCCACAACCTGTGCCTATTTCCAAAATCTTATCTCCGCTTCTAAGTTCTAAAAGTTGTGTCTGAAGGGCAACGGTAGAGGGTTGAGAAATAGTCTGATTTGCCCCAATCGCTACAGGGGTATTATTGTATGCAAATTCTTCTAATCCCTTTTCTACAAAAAGATGCCGTGGGACATTTTTTATTGCTAATAATATGTTTTTGTTAAAGCTCCCATAATTAGCGAGCTCCTCTGCAAGCAATCTTCTTCTCCCTTTATATAGTGGGGTATCGTTATTATCCATCTGTTAATATTATCTTCTACAAAAATAGATAAAGTCTATCAATTTTTATTACATTTGCTAACAACTTAAACAGATTATTATGCATATAGGTATATCAGGAAACATCGGTAGTGGTAAAACTACTCTAACAAGATTATTAGCAAAGAGTTGTGGCTGGACTCCAAGATACGAATCGGTAGATGATAATCCATACTTGGCAGATTTTTATAACGATATGAGCAGGTGGTCTTTTAATCTTCAAATATATTTCCTGAATAAAAGATTTCAAGAGGTTGTGAATATTAGAAAAGCTAAAGAAGATGTAGTGCAAGATAGAACCATATATGAAGATTCTTGTATTTTTGCCCCTAATCTTCACAGAATGGGCTTAATGTCCACAAGAGATTATGAAAATTATAAAAGTTTGTTCTCTTTAATGGTCTCTCTTGTTCAAGCTCCCGATTTGATGATATATCTACAATCTTCTATAGAACATCTTGTATCAAATATACAAAAGAGAGGTAGAGAATACGAGGAGGGGATAAGGTTAGATTATCTAAAGGGATTAAATGAACTTTACGATGAATGGGCTACCAACTATAAAGATGGTAAAATATTAACAATCAATGTAGATAAGTTAGATTTTGAGAATAATCCTCAAGATTTGAGTTTTGTAATAGATGCTATAAATGGAGAACTTGGTGGTCTTTTTAAATAGACTTTAACCACCATTCTGGATTTTGTTTTTGTGTCCCTCTCCAAATTTCAAAATGTAATTCAGAGGAACTATCCAAAGTCCCTATAACATCGCCTGTTTTTACACTTTGCCCTGCTTTAACTTTTACATCTCCAATCTTACAATAGAATGTAAAATATTCTCCATGTGCAACAAGAATACAATTGCTATACCCCGGGATAAACAAAATCTGTTTTACAATACCATCAAATACAGCGGTTACATTACATCCTTCTGGAGCAGAGATATTTATTCCATTATTATGAGGGAGTTTTACCCCTTTTATGGTTGGATGAGAATTTACCCCAAAATGTTCTATTATTACCCCCTTTTTAACAGGCCATGGGAGTTTCCCTTTATTTGTAGAGAATTGGCTTGATAGTTTAGTTATCTCTGGAGTAGGTATATATTCATCTTTAGTGGCAGTTTTATTCTTTTTATCTCCCCCTTTTTTATCGGCAGCGATTGCAGCTCTAATCATCTTTTCTATCTCTTTATTTAATCTTGCAGCTTGCTGTTGCTTCTTTTTCAGCTCTTTGGCAAACTGATTTTGCTTTTTCTGTAAAGATGCCACATATTTTTGAGAATCGTTCTCCTCTTTTTTTAGTTTTTCCCACTCGTGAGTTTTTTCTTTTTGACTCTTTATATTATCATTCTTTAGTTCTGTAAGTTCTTCTTTCTCTTTCTCTATTTTTTCCTTATGCTCCTTTATTTTTATCGCCTGCTCGTTTATCCTATTTGTAAAGTTTTTAATGTAACCCAATCGTCTATAACCTTGCTCAACATTTTTACTTGATAAAATATGCATATACCATAATTTAGAATCGCGATTAGCGTATGCTTTATAAATCAACTGTTTATATCTTTGAGTAAGAGTGTCAAGGTGGCTCTGCATCTCTATTAACTCTGCCGCTTTATCCTCTATTTGTTTATCTTGTTCCTGAATATTGGCTTCGAGTTTTTTAATTATGCTCTGCCTTGTTTGTACTTTTTTTCTAATTAACCTCAATTGATTTAGGCTATTTGTTCTCTCTTTTTTTGTCTTTTGTAACTGACTGTCTATAAATTTTATATCGTCTTGCAACTTAGATACTTCTGCTTTTTTATTCTCTATATTTTTATTCTGCCCAACCATATCTGCAGGGGATAATAGAAATACTGCTACCTGCACTACAAAAAAAAGTTTTATGTATCTGAAAATTTGCATAGTCTTTATTTTACTTCTATTTGTTGCAGAGAATTATCTTTGATTATTAAATCTATTTTTAAGTGCTCTTTTTTATCTTGAATCTCTGCCATTATTTTTTCTAACTCTGTATGGTTGCCACTTTTAAGAGCATTAGCAATCGCTTTTTTGTAATACTCCGCAGATAAATCATACTCCTTTAGCGAATAAAGACATTTGGCGTATCGGCTTAATATAGAAGCCTCTAAATCTGTCCCGTATGCAATAGCTTGTTGAAAATATTTTTTTGCCTCTTGATACTCACCTTTTAAATATAAAATCCAAGCATAAGTATCTAAATATATAGAGTTACTACTCTCTTTTGTTATGGCTATTTTGCTCATTTGTTGAGCTTTGTCTAAATCTTTCTTTTTGCTCTCTGTTGCAAGATACCACGCATAATTGTTGAGAACAGGGGGATATTCGGGATCTAATTTAAGGGCTTTATTATAATATTTATAGCACTCTTTTAGCTTGTTTTTAATATGGTATAAATCTCCTAAGTTTCCATAAATGTTTAATAACCTATCATTTTGGTGCTCTTTTTTAGCTATTTTTTCAACCGTTAAAAGGGTCTCTATAGCATCATCGTGCCTATTTAAATTAATATCAGCGATAGATTTTAATTCATAAATATCATATTTGATCTTGGAATTGTGCGAGATTTTTCTTTCTAAATCTTGACAAAAGTTCAATAACCTTTCCCACTCTTGGAAAGAGTATAAGAAAGAGAGATAATTGAAATTTATAGTGTCGTTATCGGGATAAAAACTAATACATCTTAATAGTATGCTATCAGCCACCTCTTTCTGGGCTATTTGTGCATTAAACTGTGCAGCAGTGAGAGCAATAGCGGTATCTTTAGGATTTAAATCAGAAAACTCTTTTAAGGTTTGTCCCATCTCTTTAGAGTATTCCTGAAAAAATTTAGGAGAGTTAAGAATGTGTTTAATATACTGCAATTTAGAGTCTGGAGGTTCTTCTAATGAAAGATACTTTTTGAAATATATAAAAAACTCATCTAATCTGTTATTTGTTCTGCAGATTTCCATCTTTCCAATAATTGCAGCGGGGTAATCCTCCCCTTGTGCAAGGGCTTTGTCATAGTATATCTCTGACAAAGAATCTTTTGCGATTCTTGCATAAGCATCTGCAATTCTGATTTGATAAATTGGGGTAGGCTCTCTCTCTTCTGCCTGCTTTAATAAATCTATAGCTTTATCTATTTGAGACCTCACCATATAGATATTAAACTTTGTTAGATAACTATATCGGTTAGGGCCTAAATTCTGTTCCATCTTTTCTGCCAAACTAAATGCCTCGTCTAACTTTGTGGAATTAAGATATATGTCAAGCAATGTTAGGTACCCTTCTTCTTTTTTAGGAAAATTTTCAATTAGTTCATTTAAAAGTTCTTCTGCCTCTTTAACTTTCCCAATATTAAGTAGAGAGTTCGCATAGGCACTACCATAATAAAAGTTTTTCTTATCTAAATTGTATGCAACAGAGAAATACTCGTTACTTTTCTCAAGATTACCCTCTATAGAAGCTATACGCCCTAATAACATATAGGCAGCATCGTTATTTGGTTCTAAAGCAATAACATTAAGAGCTTCGGCTTTAGCTTGCTTTAACAGAGATATATTGTTTGTTGCCCCGGCTATATTAAAATTAGTTTGTGCTTTTATCAAAAGGGCAGTAGGGTTTAGTGTCGTATCGCGATAAGTGGGTTTACCCTCTATATCTTTATTATTAGCAGATAAGGTTGAGATAGAGCACCCAATAATTATAATTAGGGTGTAGATTGTATTTAAAAGTTTATGTTTCATATCAACAATACAAAAATAACAAATTCTATGCTATTTGTTTTTTTTTAAATTTGTATTGCAAAAATTTTTGAGTTTGCAACTTTTTATTGTTTTAATGCATCTATATGTCAGAGACCAACCAAACATATAGCCAACTTGTAGAGAGATGCAAGAGGGGAGAAAGAAAAGCACAAAGGGAGATTTATGAGATTTTATCTCAGAAAATGTTCCCGATTTGTTGTCGCTATATGGGTGATAGAGAGGTAGCTAAAGATGTCCTCCACGATGGTTTTATTACTTTATTTACAAAGTTGAATAATTACAGAGGGGAGGGTTCTTTTGAAGGTTGGGCAAGGAGAATTTTTGTTACAACTGCCCTGATGCAACTTAGAAAAAATGATATTTTAAGAGAAGCGGCACAGGTAGAAGAGTTGTCTCCTATTAAAGATGAAGAGTTGTTGGTAAATAGTAGTGAAACTAATAAGTTAGATGCAGAGAGGTTGATGGAGTTGATTTCATCTATGCCAGTTGGATTTAGAGTTGTGTTTAACCTTTATGTTATTGAAGGTTTTTCACATAAAGAGATAAGTGAAATGTTAGGAATTACCGATAGTGGAAGTAGATCGCAGTTAAGTAGGGCAAAAGATTGGTTACAAGAGAGGATTAAGTTTTGAAAAATTTAAAAGAAATATTAGAGAGAGATTTTAAAGGGTCTAAGTATAATTTGAGTGCAGACGAACAGGCTCAGATTTGGGACTCTTTAGAGAGGAGGCTACCAGTAAGAACAGGTATAGCCACTAAGAGACTTTATTGGAGTTTTGCTGCTGTTGCAGCGATAATTTTAGGTGTTTTTATCCTAAGGCAAAATGTTCTCACCCCACTACAACCTAAAAAACCTATGATGGCAACAACAAGTGGGGTTGAGACTTTTGTTGAGAGTAGGGGAGAAAAAGAGAGTGTAGAGGGAGAGGAATTTATCGAGATAATTGAGGAAAAAGAGTATATAGAGAAAACAATAAAACAAAGATACATAGCTCAAATTTATAATGCAGAGGAGGTAAGCGTAGAGGTAGAAGAGGGGGAAAAAGAGGCGATAACTATTGTTGAACCAGATATTAAAGAGTCTGAAATACAGAGTAGTAAAGATGACAAAAAAGAGCCCGAAAATATTGATAGCTCAATAAATAAAGAATCTGAAAAGGGCAAGAAATCAACCTCTAAAAAGTTATATTCTTTAGATATAGATGAGAATGGCGGTGGTTTTTCTTTGAGCGCTTCATCTAATTTTTCTAAAAGGGGTAAACTTAATGTTTCAAGTAACAACTTTATAAAGTCTGTTGCCTCTAAAGTTGGTTTTTCTTCTAATTCTCACTCACTTGAAATTGAGCAAATTTCGGAAACAACCTACTCAATTCCACTCAATTTTACCCTTCAATTATCTTATTCTATAACAAGTAAGTGGGGCGTTTCAACAGGTTTGAGTTATACCTATCTACATAGTAAATATAATGGGTTGATAGATAAGAGGCCATACAAAATAAAGCAAGGTTTACATTACATTGGTATCCCCGTAAATGTTTACTATACTCCATTTAATTTTAATAAGTTTAATATCTATTTCACTGCAGGTGGAATGGTAGAGAAAGGGGTAAGGGCTATCTATCAAATGTACACTTATGATGGTTCTCGTCAAACTGCAAATACAAAAATTGACGGGGTACAATTCTCTACAAATTTAGGGGCGGGTTTAGAGTATAGACTTGGTGGTAGCAACAAAGTTGGTATATATATAGAACCTAATGTTGTATATTTCTTTGATTCAGAAGTTCCTGCAAGTATTCGTACAAGTCAGCCTTTACAAATAGAAGGACAGATAGGAATTAGAATCCATTTAGATTAAAAAGATTATCGTTTAATTAGTTATCCTAACCTCTTTTTTTTAATTGTCTTGCAAGGTTATTTGCAAAAACAAAGTCATTTAAAGGTTGGCACTCTGAATCCATGATTTCTTTATTATTCCCTTGCCAAATCAATTCTCCTTTGTGGATAAATCCGATATGTTCCCCTATCTCCATCACCGAATTCATATCGTGAGTGTTTATAACAGTAGTGATATTATATTCTTGTGTAATCTCTTTAATAAGGTGGTCTATCACAATAGAAGTTGTAGGATCTAAACCCGAATTTGGTTCATCACAGAAAAGATATTTTGGGTTTAAAGCAATTGCCCTTGCAATACCAACCCTCTTTTGCATACCACCACTTATTTGGCTCGGATATAGTTTGTTAGCGTTCTCTAAATTAACCCTTTTTAGACAAAAATTTGCCCTCTCTAATTTCTCCTCCAAAGACCAATCTGTAAAAAAATTCATAGGAAAAATTATGTTTTCTTCAACAGTAGCAAAATCAAAAAGTGCACTCTGTTGGAACAACATACCCATCTCTTTTCTAAAGATTTTCTTTTGAGAAAGGGGCATTCGGGTAAAATTATTATTGTCGTACCAAATATCTCCCTTTTCGGGTTCATATAAACCAACAAGATTTTTTAGAAGCACCGTTTTACCACTGCCACTTGCCCCAATAATAAGAGAGCATTCACCCGGTTTAAACTCTATGTTTATATTATTCAGGACATTACGCCCATCAAATTCTTTATATAAATTCTGAACTTTTATCATTTTAGTTATAACAGAAGTTTAGTTAAGATGAGGTCAAAGATTAGTATAAGTGTGCTACTTATAACAATAGCTTGGGTGCTAAACTTACCAACACCAAGTGAACCACCTTTTGCATTATATCCAAAATATGATGAAATAGAGGCAATTATAAAACAGAAAACCCCCATTTTAAACATACTATAAAATATGTAATATGCTTTAAAAGCAAATCTTAGACCTTCAACATATTGAGCAAGTGTAATTATTCCTGTTACCGATATAATAAGCCCTCCCCCAATTAGTCCTATAAAGAAACTCATAAGCATAAGAAATGGCCCGAAAAAAGTTGCTACACATATTTTTGGAAGGATCAAGAAATTGGCAGAATTAACACCCATAATTTCCATAGCATCTATTTGTTCTGTTATTCTCATACTTCCTATCTCCGATGAGATATTTGAACCAATCTTTCCGGCTAACATCAGAGCTATCATTGTAGAGCAGAACTCCAAAACAAGACTCTCTCTTGCCATTACACCTACATATAATTTTGGTATAAATGGGCTTTCTAAATTGCTTGCTGTTTGTATTACGATAACCGCTCCAACAGATAAAGAGATTATACTAACAATAACTAACGAGTCTATTACCAATTTATTAGATTCTGTCCAAAATTGTTTCCAAAAAATTGACCACTTTTCGGGCTTGCGAAAAACCCTGAGCATCAATAAGAAATAATCTCCAGCTATATCAAATAACTTTTTCATACGGCACGCAAGTTACTCATTTTAAAATTTAATCACTAATTTTGAGAAATTAAACACAGATACTAATATTTAAAAGCGACAATTTTGAGACTATTTTATAATATATTTATCTATATAGCTCCAATCTTTATTTGGATAGCTTCTTTATTTAGCAAGAAACTTAAATTGTTTTATCAAGGGCGTAAAGGGCTTATAAAGAGGATTGAGAAAGAGATGGCAAAACATTATGCCAATGCGGGTGATGGTTTAAAAGAGATTATTTGGTTTCACTGCTCTTCTGTAGGAGAATTTGAACAAGCCCGACCTATAATAGAATGGTATCGGGAGAATAGCCAAAAGAAAATACTCTTAACTTTTTTCTCCCCAAGTGGTTACGAGTTAAGGAAGTCCTATCAAGGGGCAGATTGGGTATATTATCTCCCTTTAGATACAGTCTTTAATGCTAAAAGATTTATGAAAGCGGTTAAACCAAAGGTAGTTATTTTTACAAAATATGACCTTTGGAGCAATTATATAACCCAAGCAAATAAGAGTGGTGCACAACTTTATTTAATATCGGCAATCTTTCGCCCTTATCAATCATTTTTTAAGTGGTGGGGAGGCTTTTTCAGAGCTATGTTAAGGAGGTTCAACGCTATTTTTGTTCAAGATATGGAGTCTGTAAAAAATCTTTCATCTATCGGGATAAAGAATAGAGTATTTATTAGCGGAGATACAAGATTTGACAGGGTAAAAAAGATAGCAGATTTGAGTAAAGATTTTCCTGTTGTCGATCTGTTTTTAAAAGATTCTTTTGCTATTGTGGCGGGCAGTACATGGAGGCCTGATGATGAAATAATTGCTGAGGTAGCAAAACATTTTTCAAAAATTAGAATTGTAGTTGCACCCCATGAGATAGATGAAGATAGAATAAATGAAGTTGCTCAAATATATGATTCTTACGGAGTTGTAAGGTACTCTGATATAGAAAATAGTGTAGAGATTGAGAAGTTGAGTGAGGCTCCTAAAGATATATTTGAGGGGAAAAAAGTTATGATAATAGATTGTTTAGGGATATTATCTTCTCTTTACAAATATGCCACCTTTTCATATATTGGTGGAGGATTTGGTGTAGGGATTCACAATGTTTTAGAGACAGCTGTATATGGCTCACCGATAGCATTCGGACCTAATTATAAGAAATTTAGAGAGGCTGTTCAATTAGTGGAGAGGGGTGGTGCAATATCTATAAACAATTCGTCAGATTTGTATCAAATTTTAGATAAATGTCTAAAGAATAGTTCGATTTGTACCGATAAATCGCTTATCTGCAAACAGTATGTAAAAGAAAACTTAGGAGCGACAGACAAAATTATTGATATTATAAAAGAGAATTAAGTAGCCTAATTAACATATAGATATGAAAAATTACCCTAAAATTCAATTTAGTATTATTTGTCTTTTATTCTTTATTGCAGTACCCGATTTTTTATACTCTCAAAATGTTTGGAAATACGATTTAGATATATTGCCCGGTGCTTCAAATATTTCTGAATATCTGCCGATTATAAAAGATAAAAAGGTTTGTATTTTATCTAATCAAACAGGGATAATACCTGCCATAGATTTGTCTGATAAAAAGAATTGTAAATGGTATAAAAAGGGTGAGAGATCTAATGGTATCGATAATTGTGAAATGTTATTTCCTTATACCCACATTGTTGATACACTAAAATCTTTAGGTGTAAATATAACTTGTATAATGTCTCCAGAACATGGCTTTAGAGGAAATGCCGATGCGGGAGAAAAAGTAACAAGTAGTATAGATGAGAAAACAGGTATCGAGATAAGATCTTTATATGGTACTAATATACCCGATGAGCAACTGATGCAAGGTTTTGATATTCTTGTTTTTGACCTGCAAGATGTTGGAGTAAGGTTTTATACCTATTATGTGACAATGGTAAAGATGATGGCTAAATGTGCAAAATTTGGTAAGCCAATGATTGTTTTAGATAGGCCAAATCCAATAGGGTTTTATGTTGATGGACCAATATTAGAACTAAAATATAAGAGTGGTGTAGGGGGGTTGCCAATACCAATTGCTTATGGTATGACTATTGGCGAGCTTGCTTTTATGGCAAATGAGAAAGGTTGGTTAGAGTGGGGTAAAGATAGCACAGAAAAAGAACCATTAAAATGCGATTTGACTGTTGTTAAATGTATCAATTATACCCATTCAAAACATTACAGATTACCTATAAAACCTTCTCCCAATTTACCTAATATGAGAAGTATATATCTCTATCCTTCTACCTGTTATTTTGAGGGTACAGATGTAAGTTTAGGAAGAGGGACATCTTATCCTTTCCAAGTTTATGGTTCTCCTAAAATGAAAGGGTATAAATTTTCGTTTGTTCCAAAGAGTGTGGCTGGGGCAAAAAATCCCCCTTTATTAGGGGAGAAGTGTTATGGAGTAGATTTGCGTAAACGACCAAGTATTAGCCAAATAAATAGTGAGCAGATAACATTAAAATATATTATAGATGCCTATAATGGTTGTGGAAAAGAGGGAGACAAATTCTTTAAAAGAATGTTTGAACTTGAGATAGGGCAGAGCTGGGTAAGAGAAGCGATAAAAAATGGCAACTCTGCTCAAGAGATAAAAAATCGTTGGGCTGTAGATGTTGAACAATTTAAGAGAGATAGAGAAAGATACTTGCTATATGATTAGTGAGTATCTATTATTCTCTCCCATTCTCCTAATTCTAAATCTTTAACCTCAGTATTATCTATTGTGAATCTTAGGGCGGTTCTAACAATATGTGGTCCTTGTATCCCGCAAGCTCCCGGATTCATAGTTAAAAAGTTTAGAGTTTTATCATTCATCACTTTTAATATATGAGAATGACCACAAACAAAAAGATTTGGTTTAATTGTTTGTATTAGTTCATAGGCTCTTCTGTCATATCTACCCGGATAGCCTCCGATATGCATCATTAGAACCTTTAATCCTTCTACTTCAAAAGACTGATATTCAGGGGCGCTACTTCTTACATCCCAATCGTCACAATTGCCATAAACACCAACTAACGGTTTAAATTCTTCTATCTCTTCTAAAGTTTTTACATCTCCAAAATCACCTGCGTGCCATATTACATCTACATCTTTTAGAAAATCTTTAACATCTTTTGCGAATACTTTGTGAGTATCTGATATAAGACCTACTTTAATCATTTGTTATAGAAAATATAGTTGTTAAAAAGTTGAATCGGTTATTTTAAAAGACGGAGATGATATAATTCATCTCCGTCTGCAAATTATTGTATAATAGGAATTATTATTACCATATACGGGCTCTGTTCTCAGGTGAAACATACAACTTATCACCCTCTTTAATATCAAATGCTTCATACCAAGCATCAATGTGAGGAAGAGCACCATTAACTCTATATAAATTTAAAGAGTGTGGATCATTTAGAGTTTGGTGTCTAATAGACTCTTCTCTTATATTTTGTGCCCAGATAAATCCATAAGAGATAAAGAAGCGTTGTTCTGGTGTAAATCCATCAATCTCTTTAATAGGATTTTTCTTCATAGCATTTTTAAGGGCTTGATATGCGATATTAAGACCTCCATTATCTCCAATGTTCTCTCCAAGAGTGAGTTTGCCATTTATATTAAGTTCTGGTAGAACCTCTAATGTGCTAAAATAATCCTCTAATACCTTTGTTCTTTCATCAAATTTTGTTTTATCCTCTGCAGTCCACCAGTTTCTCATATTACCATCTTTGTCAAATTGGCTACCTTGGTCATCAAAACCATGAGACATTTCGTGACCGATAACAACACCAATAGCACCATAGTTTGCAGCATCATCTGCCTCAGGATTAAAGAATGGTGGTTGTAAAATACCAGCAGGGAAACATATCTCATTTGTGGTAGGATTATAGTAAGCGTTTATTGTTTGAGGAGTCATCAACCACTCTGTTTTATCTACAGGTTTATTAACTTTTCTATCTATTTCGTCTGCAAGATAAAATTCAGAGGCATTACACATATTTTCATAGAATGAAAGAGAATCATCTATTTGTAAACCAGAATAGTCTCTCCATGTATCGGGATAACCAATCTTAACAATAAAGTTATCTAATTTTTCAAAAGCAGCTTGTTTAGTAGAATCACCCATCCACTCTAATTCGGTAATTCTTTCTTTTAAGGCAATTTTTAGATTATTAACGAGTTCCATCATTTTATTCTTTGAACTCTCTGGGAAATATTTTTCTACATATAGCTTTCCGATAGGCATTCCGAGAACAGAATTTACAACAGAAACAGCCCTTTTCCAACGAGGTCTATCTACTTGAGCACCACTTAATACTTTAGAGAATTCAAAAGAGGTAGTTCTAAACTCGTCACTTAAAAGATTAGCTGCCCCAGCTACAACTTGAAATTCTGCATAATCTTTAAGATCTTGTAAAGGAGCAGTTGTTAATATGTCCCCAACACATTTTAGATGAGAAGGTTGCCCTACAGATATTTCTTTGAATTCTGGGTAACCTAAAGTTCTAAAAATATAATCCCATTCAATACCTGTATAATCTTTCTTGAATGTTTGGTAATCCATCTTATGGAAGTTGTTAGGAACATCTCTTAATTGAGTGCGTGAGTAGCTACTTTCTGCAATTTTTGTCTCTATATTCATGATGCGATTCATCTTTGCTTCTGCAACAGACTCCTCATAATCTATCATTTGGAATAATTTTTTGATATAATTCTTGTAAGCATTTCTAACTTTCACAGTCTCATCATCATGATTAAGATAGTAGTCTCTATTTCCAAGACCAAGACCGCCTTGATAGATTTGTACTAAATTGTTAGCTGCATCTGAAAGATCTGCATCTACATAAATTGAAAACATTGAGCAATCTACCCCTTTTCTCCCAAGTTGAGCCAATTTTTCTTGATATTCTTTTTTATCTGCAATATTTCTAACTATTTCTAAATGTTGCTTAATTGGTTCATAACCATCTTTATTCCTCTTCACGGAATCCATCGCTTGACGATAGATAGTTCCAATTTTTTGTCCTAAGCTACCTTGTTCACTCTCCCCTTTTGCATACTCCTCAAACATCTCTTTAAGCTGTTTTTCATTATTGTCAAAAAGAACATTAAACTGCCCATAACTTGAGTATTCATCTTTGAGAGGGTTCGCAGCAATCCAACCACCACCTGAATAACTATAAAAATCTTCTGATGGAGAGATAGTTAAATCCATATTGCTCTTATCTATCCCAGAGCTAACTTTTTTACTTCCTGTGCAACCATTTATAATAGCTGCAAAGCAAATCGCCGATAAAATCATTTTTAATTTCATAAAAAATAGTATTAATCACGACAAATATAGTAAATAAACACTATAATTTTATTTCTCTTTTTTCTCTCTTTTTACATTACACTTTGTTCAGGGAATCTAAGTTGAAGAGCGAGACTAAGATGTTCACAATTTATTCTCTCTTCCCCTTTAAGATCTGCAATAGTTCTTGCAATTTTTAATATACGAATATATCCCCTTGCAGAAATTTTTAAAGAACTTATAACCTTGCTGAGGAAGAGTTTCTCTTTCTCCCCTAAGGCACAATACTTTGAAATTTTTGATTGTGAGATATGAGCATTTGTAAAAAAATTTTCATCGCGATACCTCTCTATTTGAATATTTCTTGCTCTAATAACCCTCTTTGCTATTTCGCTACTTGATTCTTCTTGAGTTGGGGAATATGAATTATTAGAATTCATATTATTATTTTTAAGCAAAAACATTTTAGTAATATCTATCTTTCTTATTTTAAGGTAAATATCAATCCTGTCTAATATAGGTCCAGAAACTTTATTTTGGTATTTTATAATTTGAGATGTTGAGCATTTACATTCGCTCGGTGAATCAAAAAGATTACCACACGGACACGGGTTCATAGCTGCAACAAACATAAAACGAGCGGGGTAGAGATATTTATTTTGTACTCTGCTAATCTCTATGGTACCATTCTCGAGAGGTTGTCTAAGAACTTCTATGGCTCTCCTTTCAAATTCTGCGAATTCATCACAAAAAAGAACCCCATTGTGAGCAAGAGAAATCTCTCCAGGTACTCCTTTATAACCCCCACCAACTAAGGCGGATATAGTGGTTGTATGATGTGGTGCTCTAAATGGCCTGTTCTTTATTAGTCCGCCATAATTTTTAAGGAGATTTGCAACAGAATATATTTCGCTTGTTTGAATAGACTCATCTTTACTCATTGGGGGAAGGATAGAGGGAATACATTGTGCCATAAATGTTTTACCACTTCCAGGGCTCCCAACCATTATCACATTATGCCCCCCAGTTGCAGCTATCTCCAATCCTAATTTTGCGAAAGATTGTCCCACAATATTACAGAAATCCCAATCGTTGTTCCTTTTAATGTCCTGAGTCACAACTTTAAAGCCTCCCTCTTTGTTTTTTGAGTTTGGCGAATTAACAATATATCTCTCGTTATTATCAGAGTTAAGAAGAATATCTATAACCTCTTTTAGAGAATTTGCTCCAAAAATTGTAATGCCGTCAATTTCAACCCCCTCTATGGCGGAATCATAAGGGAGAATACAATATTTAACACCACATTTGCGAGCGTGATTTATAATTGGTAAAGCACCAACTATTGGGCGTAATGAGCCATCTAAAGCAAGCTCTCCAAGGATTATAAATTCTTCTAATCTTTTTTGAAGATCGTCTGATATTTTTTCTTGAAATTTTTGTTTCTCAAAATCTTCGTAACTACCAATATTAGCATAACTTTCATTCTCATTTTGAGTAAAAAATAAAGAATTCTTAATATTTCTCCTCTCTTTATTTAAAGATATTTGTCCCGATGCACAAAGAATTCCGATAGCAATAGTTAAATCAAAAGAGGAACCCTCTTTCTTTATATTGGCAGGGGCAAGATTAACAACAATCCTTTTTCCCGGTATTTTGTAACCATATTCCGCAAGGGCATTATGAATCCTTTGCTGACTCTCTTTTACAGCACTATCGGGAAGCCCTACAAGAAAGAATTGTATCCCCTCACTTACACTAACTTCAATTGTGATAGTATTAACAATTAATCCGTTACAGCACGCACAATAAACTCTACACAACATTTTTTAGGTTAAAAAAAGAGATAAAAATTAAGGGGGCAAAACAATGTGGTAAATTTTCTTTATCGCGATAAGATTTTTTTATTTTGTTAAGAAAATAAAAATTTATTTCTAAAAAATTATCTTGCGTTGATTT
>CAMNNS010000013.1 GCA_946545765.1 uncultured Bacteroidales bacterium
CCATTACATCATGGAGACTTTGACGTTGTGAAAGCTCGCCAAAAGGCTATTTATGAAGAGGATAGAAATATGGCAATAAGAAAGAGCCATGAAAATCCAAGCGTAGTAAAACTTTATGAAGAGTACTTTGGTAAACCTCTAAGTGAGAAAGCTCACGCGTTATTACATACTCATTATTCAGATAAATCTTTAAAGTATTAAAAATATGTCGCAAAAATTAGCTTGTACAGTAATTGCACAGATAAAATCTATCTGTGACAAATATGGTAATAACCCTGGTGAGCTTATAAATATACTTCACGAGGCACAACATACTCTTGGTTACCTACCTATGGAGGTTCAAGCTCTTATCGCTGAAAAGTTAAATATTCCTATCTCAAGAGTTTATGGTGTAGTTACTTTTTATGCCTTCTTTACAATGGTACCAAAAGGTAAACACCCAATATCTATTTGTCTTGGAACTGCTTGCTATGTAAGAGGTTCGGAGAAGATATTAGAAGAATTTAAAAGAACTCTTGGAATAGAGGTTGGCGAAACTACTCCCGATGGTAAATTCTCTTTAGATTGCTTGCGTTGTGTTGGTGCTTGTGGTCTTGCTCCAGTGGTTATGGTTGGTGAAAAAGTTTATGGCCACCTGCAACTCGCTGATGTTAAGAGGATTGTTAAAGAGTTTTCTGATTAACCTAAAAGGATTTTTATAATAAAATAAGGAAGATGCAAAGGTCATCTTCCTTATTTTATTTATATAGTTGTACAATAATCTATCTTTCTGCTAACAATCAAATTTCTATCTAAATAGTTTAAATATATCGTTTCCAAAAGCAAGTATCATTAAGGCAATTAATAGTATCATTCCGATAGTTTGTGCTACCATTAAGAATTTTTCATTTGGTTTACGCCCTGTAATGATTTCGTAAAGGGTAAATAAAATATGTCCACCATCTAATGCTGGTATTGGTAGGATATTAAGAACAGCAAGCATTATAGAAAGAAAAGCTGTTATACTCCAAAATGCTAACCAATTCCATGAACTTGGGAAGATGCTTCCTATCGCGATAAAACTCCCCACAGATTTATATGCCTCTGTTTTAGGGGTAAAAATCAGTTTCAATTGTTTCCAATAGTTTGCAATTTGGTTCCCTGTCATTTTTATCCCAGCAGGAATAGCCGCTAAGAGGGTGTAGGATTTTTTAGTTGTTTGAAAGAAATGAGAAAGATTAGCATCCATAAAGACACCTATTAGTCCTTCATCATCAACCTTTAAACTAATTTTTTTAAGGTTTTCTTTATCGTCTGAAGGTGATACCAAAACAACAACTTCTTTACCTTTATTGTTAGAAAAAAACTCTTTTACCTCTGTAAAGAAAGGTGTGTTTATAGTACTATCTGCAGTTATAACTGCTGTAATTTTATCCCCTTTCTTAAGTCCCGAACTAAAATTTTTTGATGTTGGTGGGATAGAATCAACAACGAATGGAATACCGTAATCTATAAATTCTCCACTATTTAATATTGCGGGGAAAAAGTGGTCTGCAATTTCAACAACAACCGCTTCTCCATCTCTTTCTACTAATACTTTTTTGACTTGATTAGTAATAATATCCCCCCTAATGTTGTCAAATTTCTCTACAATTGCATCATCTAAGGCTAAGATTTTATCTCCATTTTTAAACCCAATATCTTTTCCTAACTGATTGACAGCTATACCTGTAGTTACATCTGAATTTTTTATATACTCTTCTCCGTTAGTATATAATATACCAATGTAAATAATTATGGCTAAAATGGCATTAAATAGAACACCGCCAAAAAGGACAAAAAATCTTTGCCATGCAGGGTGTGATCTATATTCCCAAGGCTGAGGCTCTTTCTTTAATTGCTCTTTATCCATAGATTCATCTATCATTCCAGCAATTTTGCAATATCCTCCGAAAGGGAGCCACCCTATACCATACTCGGTGTCTGAATTCTTTGGTTTCCACTTAAATAGAGCAAATCCTGCATCAAAGAATAGATAGAATTTTTCTACTTTTATTTTAAATATTCGGGCAAAAATATAGTGTCCAAATTCGTGGACTAAAACTAAAATACTTAAAGCAAGTATTACCTGTATTACTTTTATTAGTATTGTCATAATTGTGAAATTCTAAATAATGAACGTCAAAGATAAAAATATTTTATAATTAGTTCTTTATAACTTGTTTTGCAATCTGTTTAGCCTCTTTGTCTGTATTGTAAATATCTTCTAAAGTAGGGTTAGAGATGAAAGTAAATTTCTCCAATGTCTTCTCTATAATAATAGGAATTTGTGTAAGTTTAATCTTCTCTTTTAAAAAGAGATCAACAGCAATTTCATTTGCACCATTCATTGCACAAGTAGTGTTTCCTCCTCTCTTAAAAGAATCGTATGCAATGGAGAGTGCAGGGAATTTATTTGTATCAGGTTTGTAAAAATTAAGTTGTCCCAATTCATAAAAGTCTAATCTTTTAGAGTTAAGATTTATCCTATGTGGGTATGTGAGAGCATATTGTATAGGTATTCTCATATCGGGATAACTCAATTGTGCCTTTACACTGCCATCAGAGAATTGAACCATAGAGTGAATAATTGATTCGGGATGGACAATAACCTCAATTTTATCTATCGGGATATTAAATAGCCATGCAGCTTCAATCACCTCCAAACCTTTGTTCATCATAGTAGAGGAGTCTATAGTTACTTTATTTCCCATATTCCAATTAGGGTGTTTGAGTGCATCTGCTTTTGTAATATCTTTAAATTTACATATATCAAGTTCTCTAAAAGGTCCTCCGCTTGCAGTCAGTAATAATTTTTCTATAGAAGCTTTTTCCCCTTGTAGGCACTGAAAAATTGCTGAATGCTCCGAATCTACAGGTATAATTGGGCTATTATATTCTCGCGATAAATTACTTATTATTGAACCTGCAGCAACCAATGTCTCTTTATTTGCTAAGGCAATAACTTTTCCCTTTTTCATCGCTTTTATTGTTGGGGCTAAACCGCTGAATCCAACAATAGATGAGAGTACAATATCAACATTGTCACCTCCGGCGAGATCGCCCGCCGATTCCAAACCTGCAAAAACTTTTATAAAGAGTGGATTTAGTTCTTTTTGTACCTCTTGATACAAATCGTGATTGCAAATAACAACATTATTCGGTAAAAACTTTTTAGCTTGTTCTATTAAAAGAGAGCTGTTGTTATTAGCAGTGAGTAGCTCTATTTCAAATAAATCTCTGTGCTTTTCAATCACTTCAAGAGCTTGTTGTCCGATAGAACCTGTAGAACCTAAAATTGCAATCCTTCTTTTAGTTTGTTCCATTATTCCTACTATTATTATTTTGTTCAACTCTTTTAATAACCTCTTTCTCTTTTTCTTTCCACTCAATAGCTTGTTTAAGAGCTTTTTCTTCTATAAAAATAGAATCGCTTTTTATTGTTATAGGCTCATTCCCCGTGGTTATTAGTTGAATATTCATTAGTTGTTTCTCCCAAAGCTTAATCTCCCTATCTAATGAGTCTATCTTGAATTTGTACATAATAGCCTCTTTCTTCTCTTTTTCAGTTGGGAAGCCCGGTATAATTTTTTTAATTGGAGTAGTAGTGCATATCAGGATAGATAGAATAAAAATCATGAAGATAATTACCAAGCCAATAAGGGTAAAACTTCTCCCATTAAAAGAAAAAGAGATGAGTTTTTTATTACTATCGGTGTTCTCTATAGATAACCTGTATTCTTTTTTGAAAAAATTATTTTTGTTCTCTTTATCCTTTTCCATTTCTAACTCTAAACTAAAATCTTTAAATTTGCCCCATAATTTTATGGAGAGAATTATAGGCATTGATTACGGAAGAAAAAGGGTGGGGGTTGCCGTTAGTGACCCCTTGGGCATTTTTGCATCCGCTCTCGATTGTGTACACTCTGCAAAGATAATTGAATATCTCAAAAATTATGCACAGATTAACACTATTAAAAGTTTTGTAGTTGGTTATCCTAAAAACTTGAATAATTCTAAAGCAGAGTGTGCTAATGATGTTGATATATTTTTGAAGCATTTAAAAAAAGAGTTTCCCGATGTGCCTGTGATACTTGAAGATGAGAGATTCACTACAGTTTTAGCACAAAGAGCAATGATAGAGGGAGGGATGAAAAAATCAGATAGGAGAGAAAAGGGGGTAGCAGATAAAATTAGTGCAGTTATTATATTACAAGGTTATTTAGATAGGGTTAAAAGATAAAAATAGAATTAGTTAATTATGATACTTCCGATTTATACATATGGGCAACCTGTTTTAAGGGCAAAAGCAAAAGAGGTTGATTTAAAAATGGATGGGTTAGAGCAGCTTCTAAAAGATATGTATGATACTATGAAGAATGCAGATGGAGTTGGAATAGCCGCCCCTCAGGTTGGTAAATCTTTAAGAATACTAATTGTTGACGGGACAGGATTAGCAGAGGATTATCCCGAATTAAAAACATTTTTGAGGTATATGATAAATCCTGAGGTGATTGAGGAGAGTGAGGAAACTGCCGAGTATTCAGAGGGTTGTTTGAGTGTTCCCGATATTCATTGTGATGTAGTCCGCCCCGCAAAAATAAAAGTTAGGTATAAAAATGAAAAATTTGAAGAGATGGTTGAGGAGTTTGAAGGTTTTGCATGTAGAATGGTAGAGCATGAGTTAGACCATTTAGAGGGGTATATGTTTGTGGATAGAGTATCGCAAATAAGGAGAAAACTTATCGGTGGAAAATTAAGAAAAATAGAGACAGGAGAGTTTAGTCCAAGATATAAAGTTGCACATATCAAGTAGTTATCTTTTATCTACCCATATCCATATTTTCCACATTAACCAACCCCAACAAATAAATAATATGTAGTATATAGATTTATTGATACTACTAACATTTTCCCCATCTTTTATTATTTTATCATAATCTGGAATATCTGTATAGTAGTATGCACCAGCACCAAAATCATACTTATCTACTATTCCTAATTTATTTATAATGATATATATAGAAAGAACAAAGGTAATAACTATAACAGTTAAAGTTATTACCTTATAAATGAATCTTTTATTTATAGTCATATAGACAAGTAGCTATTTCTATTCTTCATCAAAAATATTACCGCCATCTATAAATTCCTCAAAATAAATGTTCTGTCCATTTTTTTGATTTTCTGCCGGTACTTGTATAACCTCTTGTTTGACCGGTTCATTTTTAGTTTTACTATCGTAATTCTCTATATCGGGAATAGGGAAAAATTTACCCGAGAGCAAAACCCAAACAGCAAGAAGAGTTAAAAGCACATTAAATAATTGTCCTATAATGTAAAGCCATAAAACTTTGCCGCGATGCATCTGTTTTGCAATATCTCTAAAATTTGTGTCAAGCCCTATACTTGTGAAAGCGAGGACAAAAGCCCAATTTTTGTATTGATCTAATACTTTGTTAATCTCTCCAACTTGTTCGCCACCATAGGTAGGAAGAATTATAAAAGATGCCACCAATGAAGCGACAAAAAAGCCGAGTATAAACTTAGGGAATCTTGTCCATATAACAGATATAGGCACCTTTGTATTATTCTTTTTTTCCACTCTCGATGCAAAGAACAGAGCTACGAAGAATGCAATAAAGCCAATTAAAATATTTTGAATAGATTTTACCAAAACAGCAGCTTGTTCACCTTCTCCACCAAGTGCATTTCCAGCAAGGACAACCGCACCAGTAGAGTCTATAGTCCCCCCAATTAGTGAGCCTCCCATAATAGGGCTCATCCCTACCCACTTGATTATCATTGGCTCAAATACCATCATGATAATTGTAAAAATAATGGATATAGATATTGCAATAGATAAATCGCTCTTTTTTGCATTTGCTGCTGCCCCTGTAGCAATAGCTGCAGAGGTTCCACATACACTTGTTGCAGAGGCTAAAGTTATAACTAAAGGTTTATTATCTATTTTAAATATTTTAGTTCCTAACCACCACATAAATATGATTACTATAGGGGTAACTATCCAAGCTATACCTAAACCATATAGACCAAATTTTGCAATATTTGAAAAAAGGACAGAGAATCCCATTATAACAAGACCTACTTTTATATAAAATTCGGTTCTTATGGCAGGTTTTAACCATTCTGGGATTCCTACAGTATTAGAAATCATTAAACCGATTATCAATGCCCAAAATGCCCATTCTAAATATCTGTTAAGTGTAAATTCTGCACTTACAATTCTAACAATTATAGATAAAATGAATAGAGCAAAAAATGCAGGGATAAATTTTTTAATTTTCTCTTTTTGCAATTTAATCCCGATGGCAAATAGTCCCCCAAGAACAATCATAGTTCTCAATAGTTTAATTATAAAGTTGGAATCAAATTGCTCTATTAAAGATTTGTGTTCTACGCCACTCTCCCATAAATGCCACGTAGAAAATTTAAGAGGAGAAAAATCAAATGATTTGAGAATAACAGAAAAGGTAGCAAAAGAAATAATTATTGCTCCAATCCATACAGCTAACCAATCTTCCTTTCTTATTAACTCTGCAAATTTCCCTGTGTGCTTATTTTTTTTCATTTTATATATAGGTTATAGTAAATCAAAAATTTCTTCTAAATGTATTCCATG
This sequence comes from uncultured Bacteroidales bacterium, assembly GCA_946545765.1. GTDB lineage: Bacteria > Bacteroidota > Bacteroidia > Bacteroidales > UBA932 > Egerieousia. The sequence continues at coordinate 6,662 of CAMNNS010000013.1, forward strand.
TGAGCCTTTTACAAGGATTGTGGCTCTTTTGGGCTTATTCTCTTTGAGTAGTTCTTTTAATTCAGATAGTTTTTTACAAATGGTAACTTGTATCTGATTCTTACCTTTAACCAATTTGATACAAGAAGCCCTTTTATTGTATAATTCTTTATATGCATTTGCAAATTCATCTCCTACAAAAAAGATCTTTTTTGGTTTTTTATTAAGAGCAAGGCTTATAATATTTTTATGTTCTTTTAAAGAATCTTTTCCAAGTTCAAGCATATCTCCTAAAATAAGTACTTTATCTCCATTTGTTTTTAATTGAGAAAAACTCTCGATAGAGGCAGTCATACTTGTAGGGTTGGCATTATAGGTGTCTTTTATAATGGTGTTACTCCCACTCTTTTCCATTTGAGAGCGGTTGTTAGAAGGTATATAATTGGCAATAGCTTTTACAGCCTCTTGAGTAGAGACATCAAAATGTGTTGCAATAGTAAGTGCGGCAAGAACATTATCAACATTGTAATTTCCAATAAGTTTAGTCTTTACCTTTACCATTTTGCCCTTTTTTGCAGAACCACTCATATCGGGAATTTCTATCTTCAAAAATGGGTCGGTACTTTTGCTTTCCAATATATTTGCACAATTATTATTTATCCCATAAGGGACAATTTGGAGATTAGGTCTCTTTGTTACCATCTCCATAAGATTTTCATTATCAATGTTTACAAAAGCAATCTTTTTATATTCTTGCAAATTGTCGTATAGTTCTCCTTTAGCTTTCTTTACTCCATCTAAAGAGCCAAAACCTTGAATATGAGCTTTACCTACATTTGTTATCAATCCAAACGAAGGGCAAACAATAGATACAAGTTTAGCAATATCATTAGGATGAGAAGCTCCCATCTCTATAACTGCAACTTCTGTCTCTTTATTTATTCTGAATAGAGTAATAGGTACACCAATATCATTATTTAAATTTCCTTCTGTAGCTACAACTTTGTATTTGGCAGATAATACGCAATTTATAAGCTCTTTTGTGGTTGTTTTTCCATTGGTTCCCGTAAGGGCAATTACAGGAATTTTATATTGTAACCTATGGTGCTTTGCAAGAAGCTGAAATGTTTTTAATACATCATCTACCCAAATAACTTTCTCGGGATATAATTTTTTAGCACTATTTGCTATCTCTTTGTTGTCTGCAATAACATAAGATGCCCCCTTTTCTAATGCTTTTATTATAAAGTTATTCCCATCAAAGTTGTCCCCTTTAAGGGCAAAGAACATTTTCCCTTTTACATCTTCTCTTGTATCGGTGCATATACCTTTACATTTTTGATATAAAACATATAATTTAAATATATCAGGTTTTCCGTTTTTGTTTGCAATTTTAGATACAGAAACAATATTCGCCTTAACACTTAACCCAGTTGAACCGAATCCTCCTTCACCTCTTAGAGTGTCTGTAAGTTTTTCTACAACAGACCATTGTACTTGCTGATATTTAGCAATTACCATTTGAGCAATTCTCTCGCCCGGCTTTATTATAAAAGTATCTTTACTTAAATTAACAAGTATAACTTTTATTTCACCTCTATAATCTGCATCAATTGTCCCGGGAGCATTAGCAACTGTTACTCCATATTTAGCTGCTAATCCGCTTCTTGGTCTTATCTGAGCCTCATAACCTTGTGGTAGCTCGATATATAAACCAGTAGGGATCATTGCCCTTTCAAGTGATTTTAGTTCTATTGGACTATCTATGTTTGCATTTATATCCATACCTGCAGAGAGTGGGGTTGCATATTTAGGGGTAGGATATTGAGATTTATTTACAATTTTTACTATCATAAATTATTGATTTTCACTTTTAATCTATTGTAATAATGTTTATTAGCTTATATTGTTTACTTATCGCGATGCAAAATACCTTTTAATAAATTGCTTCTTTTATCTATATACCAAATATAAGATGCCATAAAGATAGTATTTATACACAGTTTTATTACCAACCATGGCTTATTATCTATATTAATCTCTACTGCCATTATACTTTGAATTGCCCAAATTACAACCTCTGAGAGAATATATAAAGATATTCCCACTAAGATAAATTCTCCTATCTCTCTCCATTTATATGGTATAGGGTAATATTTATTCCCAAGATAAGTACTATAAATTAGCATTACAATACAACTTGCCAAATGTACCAAGGCACTTGCCCAATATGAGAATTTTGGCATAAAAATTAAATTACCTGCAATTGTAACGGCTAATCCAAGGAGTGTTATAGATACTGCATATTTTGTCTTGCCACTAAGTTTATACCACATAGAGACATTAAATAACATTCCTAATACCACGTAGGAGATTAAAATTATAGGAATTGTCTCAAGAGCAGAGCGGAAGTCCTTACCAAGTATAAGCCCTATTATATCTATGTAAAATACTATTCCTAAGAAAATTAACATACAAAATAGGACAAAGTAGTTCATAATTTTTGCATACAATTCTTTAGAGCCTTTTTCTTTGTATCGGGAGAAGAAAAAAGGTTCTGCTGCATATCTGAACATTTGAATAAAGAGATTCATAATTACTGCAAGTTTTACAGCTGCTTGGTAAACTCCTAAATCGGCACTCCATCCTTCACCTGTATAACCATCTCCAACTAAAAATCTAAACAAGAATCTATCAGCACCTTCATTTACAATCCCAGGGAGATTAGCAATCATCAACGGAATAGAGTATGGCATAATTTTCTTAAACAGCTCTTTATCAAATCCGAATTTAATTTTTAGTAGATCGGGAATGAATAGTAAAAAGCAGACAATACAACTTAAAAATACTGCAAGAATTATATAAGAAAAATGAACTTGCGTAGGGATAAAATCTCCCCAAAAACTATTAGGGTGATTTGCAAAATATTTTGGAACAATAAAGAATAAGGCTAAGTTAAAAAGAAGTTCACTAATGATTTTTATAGTCTTGAAAATAGCAAACTTAAAAGCTTTTTGCATTTGTCTCAACCTTGCAAATAAAATTGCTGTAAATGAATCTAACACAAGAATTCCGCCGGTAAAAACAATCATTGCCCCTAAACCTTTATATCCAAGAAGCTCTGCGATATTATTTCTTAAAATACAAACAATAAAGAAGAACAATATAGATATAGTTGAAACTACAGATAGAGCTGTGGAGAAAACTTTATTAGGATTCTTAGAATCTGTCGCAAATTTAAAACATCCTGTCTCTAAACCTAAAGCAAGAACAACTTGTAATACAGCGATATATGACATAATTTCTGTATATGCCCCATAGCCACTTGTTGGTAATATTCGGGTATATATAGGGACAAAAAAGAAATTAATAATTCTGGCAAGAATTGTACTTAGCCCATATATCGCTGTTTCCGATGCTAATTTTTTAAGAGGGTTGTCCATTACTGTTCTTGAAGTTTATTGTTAAATATCAGAATACCAAAATTCAATTGAGGATACCATTTATGATTCCCTTTGCTGTAATAAGAGGTTGAAAATGAAAGTGGACCAATAGGGGTTTGCCAAACAATAGCCACATTAGCAATAGCTCCCCCTTTAGGATGTTTTTCTGAGTAATTCCAATCCCAACCACTATCACCCTTAATAATTGTTTTATATGGAGCGAACCATGAAAAAGTTGAGTGTATATAAAAAGTTCTTTTTATAAAAATTACAGGTGATATTCCTCCAGCGATAAATGATGGAGCTCTATAATCTTCTAACAATAAGGTTTTAGAGTGGCTTATTGGTTGATATGCAGGTGTAGATATAAGGGATGAATAATAGTTACTCAAATAAGTATGTTTTCTATAAGAAAAATCTGCATTAACACCTATTGAGAAATGTTTACCTAAAGAGAAATACTTATCAATCTTAGCCCTTACAAAAGGTTGATGGTGAACCAACCCTTTTATTTTTGCCATCTTATTTGTAGTAGAACTTGGAGTAAAAGATTCGCTCATAAAATAGTATCCACCAATAATATAGCTATTAGAACCAGAGGTTGGATACATAATATAATCTTGATTGTTCTGATAAATAGAAATAGATGGCGAAACAATAAAATTATCTCCTCTGTCTGGTATTTGATGAGAGTCTGTTATTCCATTCAGAAACGAACTTTGATATGTCCTCCCTATTTTTGTAGAAAAGTCTATCATTATATTCTTCTTAAATAGAATAGGGGTGGTGATACCAATTTTTGAATAGAACTCTTTAACCTGTACATTTTTAGGTAATTTGTTTGAGTTCAAAAGTGCTTGATTTCCATTAAAGTAATCAAATTGGTGTGCAACAAAATCTCCATAATAATATGCTAAAGGTGTTACACCAATGTCATGCCTAAATTTAAGAATAGTCCCTCTATACAATTTACCTAAATTACCACCTAAAGATATTCTCCAAGGATTCATTCCTCTATGTAAATATTTCAGTCCAACACATATCTGATTTAAGGAAGAAGATGAAATATTTCCCCCCAATGAGAGTGTAAAAGGTGCCCCCTTTGAGGCGTAAATTTTAAGAAGGATGGGGTCATTTTCTCCTTTTAAGGAATCTGTCACATATGTTGGGTAGAATTTTCTCACCATTCCGCTCTCTGTAATTCTGTAGTAGGCTTCTTTAAATTGTTGCAGAGAAAAATCTTTTCTTGTATCAAAACGGGCTGTTCTCCCGATAAAACTTTTAGCCCTTTTTGATAAATCTCCCTCAATTATGACATCTCTGTATATTTTAATAGGCTTAAATTTCTTTTTAAAAGATAATCGCTTTTCTGTAATATCATTTATATATTCTTGGTTATAAGCGTTTTTTTTAATGGTGCTCTCTTTAATTTTGTCTATTACCTTGATAGTTTCCTCATAGCCAAGTTGTACAATTTGTTCTATTTTAGTAAAATCAAAAATAGGAAACTTCTCATAATTACCTTTAATTACTATCCCAATAGAATCTGGGATAGAATAGTCTGAATCTTGCGACATCATACCAAACACTAATGAAACTAAATCATCATCTTTAATAGTAATATTGCCTGAAATACATTTAGAACCAATGAGATAGTCGGGTTTATGTATGTCTAACATTTTCTTCCATGGGAAATTATCATAAATGCCTCCATCATAAAGCACTGTACTATCGGTAGATACAGGGCTAAACATCATAGGAAAAGCCATAGAAGCTCTAATCGCACTACCTAAATCCCCCGTTCTATGTATAATCGCCTGTTTCTTGTTTATATCTGCAGAGACACAAAAAAAGGGGATCATTAAAGAATCAAAATTAAATTTTGCAGCCTTGTTTGCTTCTACAAAGAAATCTAATACGGCAAAATCCATAGGATAATTAGAAATAAGGCTGTTTGGGAGAACTGCTCTCCAAGTCTTTATGGTATCTTTATCCTTGTCTTTCAACTCTTTCTCAAAATGGATAGAGAAAAGAGAGGGGTTATCCATATCCTTGTAATAGTATTTTGGATAGGAGATTTCATCTTTTCCTAATGCCCATTTTAGAAAGTTTTCTGTTTTAAATAAATCTATCATTTGTTGAGGTGTGTAGCCTATAGCGTAAAGCCCTGCAACTATAGCACCCATAGAGGTTCCGCAGATATAGTCTATTGGAATGTGATTCTCTTCAAGAGCCTTAATTACACCTATATGGCAAAATCCTTTGGCACCCCCGCCACTCAATACCAATCCTACAGATTTATTTTGTATCTTAATTGTATCATTTTGAGAGTGAGCCTTTAAGCTATTAGAAAAGATAAATATTAATGCAATAAAAATAGATTTTGTAAATATAAATTTAAACATGCTCTCTCTATTTAACTAAAAAACTCAATGTTGCTCAATTATAATGAGCAAAAAATGTTTTTGACATAATTATTATTTTATGAGAAAAACAGGCAATTATAATCATTGCCATATTATTGGCTGATTATAAATTAATTGATACAAAGGTATATATTTTATATCAAAAATAAAGATTTTCTTTATATATCTGTTACTTTTCTATCTCAAAATATGGGTCATGTGAAACTCTTGTTAGTGTACATTTTTCTGGGACAGAAAATCCTACCCCTCTTGGCAAAGGTTCGCCAGGAGGCAAAAATAGCTTGCCATGTTCATTATAAAGATAATCAGACATATTCCAATAAATGCGATTATTAGAAGCATCAAAAATATCTGCCCTAACTTTAAATCCGCTCTCCTCTCTAAGTCTTGTACAATCTTTAAATTGCCAGCATGTTACGCCTATGTAAGAATCTAACATAATTGGGAAAACTTCTGACATATATTTATTGTCAAAAGAGTTGTTTATAATAGATAACAATTTATGATGGTTGTCTTCTATCCTATATTTTGTAGTACTTAAAGAGTATGTTCCATAAAAGTTAAGAAAATATTCACCATAAACTCCTTTTAACCTTATAATAAAAGTAGTATCCTCGCTTTTATATTGCCAAGTGCCTTCGTAAGCCAGTTTTTTCTTTACCCAATCTATAGGAATACCTTTTATTTCCGATGGGTAGATAATAGTAGTATCATTTTGCCCCAAAACTTCTAACTTAGATGTTAGTATAATCAATACCAACAATAAATATTTTATGGTGTGCTTTAAAATATGTGAAACCTTATTTATCATATGAAAACAATTAATATTTAAAACAATTGAAAGAAGGCTTTTCTGTATAATATGAAGCAACTAAAGAGTCAAAGTCAAATACTAAAACTCCCTTTCGAGTAGTATAAACAGATAGAATATTAAAGTATAACCCATATTGATTTAAAAATTCTTGCAATTGAGGATACATGCTCTGTGCTGATACTTTATTTTCGAAGAATTTTGAAAATGTTTCTTCGAAATTTGTTAGTGCGTTAGATATTTCTTTAGAAGCTTGAAAAGAATCATCAACAGTGCAGGAAGAGAATAGAGTAGAAAAGAATCTAATTGTGTGATTTCATATTACTGTAATATTTAATAGGTTATTGTAACAAATATACTATAATGAATTGTAAATTCAAAATATGAGTGAAATAATGAAATTTTCTCATATAAAAAGGTGAATTATTAATCTTTGTATCAAATTTTATATAAATTTGAAAAGTAATAAAGTGATATTTACAATTTGTAATCAATATACAATAAATAACTAAAACGTTGCAAAATTATGAAAATTAAGTTTTTTGCCCTAACATTATTGGTAGCTTTAATAGCATTTGGATGTAAAAATTCAAATAAAACAGATGAAAATCAAAATGTAGAAACTATGGATAATAAAGAGTTACAAGAGACCAAAGAGAGTGCTTTGGCATTTAATCCCGATTCGGTTGTTGCAGAACCTATTTTTGACATCGTAACAACTATGGGTACAATACGAATAAAGCTTTATGAAGATACCCCAAAACATAGAGACAATTTTGTGAAATTGGCTTCAGAAAGGTTTTTTGATGGAATACTATTTCATAGAATAATACCAAATTTTATGATTCAGGCGGGCGATCCTAATACAAAAGACCCTAATGCCGATCCACAAACATTTGGGACAGGAGATCCAGGTTATAAGATTCCTGCCGAGATTCTCCCCAATCATAGACACAAAAAGGGAGCTTTAGCAGCGGCAAGACAGGGTGGAAAAGCTAATCCCGAGAGAAAATCGTCGGGTTCTCAATTCTATTTAGTTCAAGATGAACAAGGTTGTTCACATTTAGATGGAGAATATACAATATTTGGCGAGACCATTAGTGGATTAGATATAATAGATGCTATAGCGGCTGTCCCTACAGGGGCGAGAGATATTCCTACCACTCCTGTAAAAATAATCAGAGTAGATTTAGTAAAGGAATAAAACTTTTGAACGCCATTTTTATACTTTGGCACGCACTTTGCTTAAAGTTTAATCGTTGTTTTTTTTCATAGGTTAAATTTTAGGTTAAAGAAATAAGGGTTGGCAGTTGCCAGCCTTTATTTTTTTAAATACTTATCACAGAATAGCACCAAATGAAGAAAAATTTATATATTTGCGAGCCTTTTCTCGGGTAGAAAAGGGAAGTTATTAAATGTTAAATTTTAAAACTCACAGTTTATGTCTGTAAAAATTCGTTTATCACGTCATGGAAAGAAAAATTATGCTTTTTTCCATATTTTAGCGACCGATGTTAGGGCTCCACGTGATAGCCGCTTTATTGAGCTTTTAGGGTCATACAATCCTAATACAAACCCTGCTACAATTACTTTAGATGTAGAGAGAGCTCTTTATTGGTTACAAAATGGTGCACAACCAACAACAACAGCAAGAAGAATTTTATCTTATAAAGGTGTACTTTTAAAGAAACATCTTTTGGAAGGGGTAAAAAAAGGTGCTCTTACTCAAGAGCAAGCTGATGCTAAATTTAATGCTTGGGTAGTTGAAAAAGAGGCTAAAATCTCTAAGAAAAAAGAGAACCTTTCAGCAAGTAAAGAAGATGCTAAAAAGGTAGCATTAGAGGCAGAGAACAAAGTTAATTCTGCTCGCGCAGAGGAATTAGCAAAGAGAAAAGCTGAGGCTGAAAAGGCTGCAGAAGAGGCTAAGAAAGCGGCTGAGGCAGAGGTAGCTGCTCAAGAAGCTCCTGTAGCAGAAACACCAGCACAAGAAGAGGCTCCAGTAGCAGAGCCACAAGAGAATACTGAGGCACCAGCAGCTGAGTAATTACTCGGTATAACATCTTCTTAAATAAGAATTATGTGGGGTTCTCTAAAAGTTTTATAGACTTTAGAAGCCCCATTTAATTTTAATACATATTGCAATAAAGATGGTAAGTGATATTTCTTTAGATTTAAATTCAATAGACTATTCTAAGGTAGGGGTGGTATCAAGAAGTCATGGTTCAAGTGGTGAAGTTATCATTAAAGCAACTTCTGATACACTACATGACCTTTTAGAAAAAAAAGAGAATTTTACTATCTTTATGTTATTTGACAATATATACACCCCATTTGAAATTAGTGAGTTAGAGCAAAGAAACAACAACTCTTGGATTGCCCAATTCAGAACAATCAGAGATGCTGAACATGCAGAAGAAATTGTGGGTAAAGATATTTTTGTCCCTTCTCAAATAGAAGCAAAAGAGGGAGAAGGTTTAAAATTGTTAAAAGGTTATTCATTATTTAATCAGGAGAGAAAAAAAATAGGATATATCGCTGATATAGAAGAGTATCCATCAAATGTGTGTTTAGTATTAAATGACCCTAACAATACCCTTATCCCTATTCACGAAGATCTAATTATTGAATTAAACGAGGATAAAAAAGAGATTTATTTGCATATAGCAGATGGATTGTTTTAGTTACTCTTTTTTACAACTTATCTCAATTATTCCCCTTAACATATTTTTTTATCCAATTGGAGGTGCGACAATTATTTTATATAAAAGTAAGGTGGTGTTTAATGTTTATATCTCTCTTATTTAGAAGTGATTATTTTTAAGAACAGATTCTTTTTTAATAATAAAATCAAATATTGAAACGACTTTTTCACTATTTTTGTAGTAGATGTTTAGAGTATGAATATAAATTTATAAAATGATGAGAAAAATACTTATTTTGTTTACAGCTTTTGTGATGTCATTCTCATTGATTTCTTGTGAGAAAACGACTCCTATGTATGAGTTTGATGTAGCTCATGCGGTGTTTAATGTTCCTGAATCTATGTTAGCTGCAGATGTCGCAGGATCAAATCTTTATGGAAATGGTTATTATTGGTTGGATGAGGCTACAGGGTTAGGTGGTGGAATAATTGGAGATCAATTTTATAATGCAGGCTCAGCGATTACCCCTTTTCCAGCACAGGATTTATCGAAAATTCCAAGTACAGAATGGTGGAAATATCAGATGGCAGTTAATTTTACAAATGAAAATGGGTTTCCTGCCTTTGGTTCGTCGAGAAATTGTTTAATAGCCACCGGTTTTTCTTATAACCCAACAATAAATTTTACAGATACTCCTGAGACAGAGCGTATCATTGATCACCTATATGTTACTCCAACTTCTTACACTTACTACCAAATGAGTACAGACCTTGGAGAAGGTGTTCCAATTTCGGCAGAAAACCAAGGTTATTTTTTGGTAAAATTTATCGGTTTAGATAAGAATAACCAAAAGACAGGTGAGGTGATTTTTCCTTTGGCAGAATTTAGAATGAATGCTCAACTCCCATTTGGATACCTTAAAGAGTGGGCTTATGTTCCATTGGCTTCATTAGGTAAAATTCATACTCTAAAAATAGAATTTTCTGGTTCAGATGTTGGTCAATATGGCTTAAATACACCAGCTTATGTTGCAATATCTGATATTGTTGTTCTTTTAGATAAGGGTGAAACAGTAACAGCTAATAAGGATAATATTTATGTAGAAGAGCTCCCGTCACTTCCTTAATAATATGTCGAGTTATATTGTTTAGTTGAGCAATGGAGCAAAATTCTTAGAGTATTACTCATAAAGTATTTTGCTCCAATTTATAAAGTAGAGAAGTTAAAATATATTTATAATTGTTCCTATATAAGGAACTTACACGAAGTTAGAAATTATGTTCAAGAATGTTTTGAGAGGAATATTATTTATTCTATCGGGATTATTTTTAATAATCTGGCCAACTGCAGCACCAGGTTTGATTCTAAAATTATTGGGTGCTCTCTCTGTTTTAATAGGGTTGTTTACAATAGTAAATGCACTTTCTAATAAGATGTTTTCTAATCTAAAAGGGATGAACCTTGTAACAGTTATATCTGCTGCAATATTTATATTATTAGGGGCTTTATTAATTTTTAATACTAATATTTTCATTAACTTTATAAACTATTTATTCGGTTTAATATTAGTACTTTATGGGATAACACAGATTGTTAATATCTATAGAGCCACAAAAGATAGTGGTGCTTCATATTCTGTCTATACACTTCCCATTCTTGCAACTGTATTTGGAGTATTATTTCTATTTGATATAATATCTCCAATTAAGTTAATAACAATACTATTTGGTGTAGCTCTCCTTTTCTTAGGGCTATCAGATCTATTATTAAATGTTAAGTATTTAAAGCAAAATAAGATTTAGTATATCAAAAGCCCCATAACTCCGCTAACGATTATTACCCATATCGGATTGATATTTAATCTCCAGCAAGATATAAAGGCACCACCAAAAAGGAACCAGCTTTTCCAATCTATAAAATTTTGAGGAGTAATTAGTATTCCAGCAGCAGCTATAATCATCCCGATAATAGCAGGTTTAAGGGTATTTAAAAGAGAAGAGAAAAGAGGATTCCTCTGGAACTTCATATATAATTTGCAAATAGTGAGAACTATTACAAAAGAGGGTATCATAACAGCTATAGTAGCTAATATAGATCCCCCTATACTCGCGATATGAGAATACCCCATATTATGAGTAATACTATATCCAATATATGTTGCAGAATTTATCCCTATTGGTCCTGGTGTCATTTGAGAGATAGCAACAATATCTGTAAACTGCTCTGCGGTGAGCCATCCCTTATTTATAACAACTTGATTTTGAATTAGAGAAAGCATTGCGTAACCTCCACCAAAAGTAAAGGTTCCAATAATTAAAAAAGTCCAGAAAAGTTCTAAATAAATCATTCTCTAATCAAAATAATAAACTTAAATATTCCCACTCTCTATTATATCATCTTTTTCTGCAGAACAATTCTTCTTCTCCTTTCTATCTTGATAATACCTTATTGTGAAAAAAGAGATAAGGAGAACTAATATTATGTAAATAGGTGATATTTTGAGAAATATAATCGCGACGGCGGTTGAAATTAAAAGGAGAATTTTATAGAGATTTAAATTAGAATGTCTAATCATACTAATAACGGGAACTGCAATAAGTGCAACAACAACAGGTCTTATCCCTTTGAATATTTTCTCGACATAAATATTCTCCTTAAAAGTTGAAAATATGGTTGCAATAAGTAAAATAATAATAAAAGGGGGGAGACAAGTACCTATAGTGGCAACTACACTCCCTTTATTTTTAAATAGTTTGTAACCAACAAAAATAGAGATGTTTACAGCTAATAGACCTGGAGTGCTTTGGGCAATAGTGAGAATATTTAGAAACTCATCCTCTAACAACCATCTCCTTTTTTTAACAATCTCGTTTTCTATAACTGCAATCATCGCATAACCACCCCCAAGTGTAAATGCACCAATCTTTGCAAAAACAAAGAAAAGAGCCCATAGGGTGACTGGATAAGTTCTATTTATATTGCGATATTTCTCCATTTCTCTAAAATCTTTGTAAAAATAGTTAAAAAATTTTGTTGGATAGGAAAAAACATCTATATTTGCAACCCCAATGAGACAAAACACAGTCTCGTAGCTCAGTTGGTTAGAGCACCACACTGATAATGTGGGGGTCCGCGGTTCAACTCCGCGCGGGACTACAAACTGGGGGACTAGCTCAGTTGGCTAGAGCACCTGCTTTGCAAGCAGG
>CAMNNS010000014.1 GCA_946545765.1 uncultured Bacteroidales bacterium
ATACCCCCATCTATTAGAGTATATAATCTCTTCTCCGCTCACAACCGCAACTCCAAGACCAACAACATCTAAAGACTTAATTATCTGTTCTATGTCATTATTAAGATTCTTATAATTTGGCGTCTGTGCAGAGGAATGGATTGTTAAGAAACAGAAAATTAAAACAGTAAAAATTGCACACAATCTTTTCATTTTTAAATAAATTTAAAATCTTCTCCAAAGTTATAAACATTTTCTAATATACATCTACTAAAGATTTTTCTATAACCTTTTGTGTCGTCCTATTATTCACAAGGTATCCTTTTTACCAGGAGTAAAAGAGAAAAAATAAAGGGATGATTTTTCGTTCACCCCTATATATTATTTTAAATATTTAAAAGTTATTTTTTTGTGTAAGTATTTCCCCAAAGTGTTATCGTATTTCCACTAACAACTCCTTTGTCTCCCTCGCCCGGAGCACTAACTGGAAGGTTGTTAATAGTCTCAAGAATCGCTCTTATATTTGGTTTTTCATAAAAATAAATCCCTGTCCTTGTCTCTATTTGTGTACCATTATCAATAATGCGTTTAAATTTTGATGTCTCAAAAGTTAGTTCTTCTTTGTTCTCGCCGGTTGAAGTTGTATAAGAACTAACCCATGTAGTACCCTCTAATGTTTCTAATATTTCTGGTTCTATTTCTTTCTTTTTTTCTTTACAAGAAGAAAATATAACTGCAAAAAGTGCTAACGCTAAAGTAAATGTTAAAATCTTTTTCATCTTCTTAAATATTAGTTATTATTAAACATGGGCAAATATAACTATTTTACAAGAAGAAACAAGCTTGTTTGTCTTTTCCCCCTTGTTAGTGATAATCATTTCAAGAAATATAAGACTTTGAAAATAATGGTTCAAGATTATTAAGTCTGTGTTAATGTTTTTTGTCTAAATTTGTGATATAAAAGAATTATATATGGGAGAAAGAAATTTAAATACCCCTTTAATGAGGCAATATGTGCAATTCAAGCAGCAATATCCTCAAGCACTGCTTCTTATGAGGGTGGGTGATTTTTATGAAGCTTACGGAGAAGATGCTATTGTTGTTAGCAAAGTTTTAGGTATTGTTCTAACAAAACGCTCTAATGCAATAGCAGATTCTGTTGAATTGTGTGGCTTTCCTTATCATGCTATGCAAAATTATCTCCCAAAATTAGTAAGAGCGGGGCATAAAGTTGCTGTCTGCGACCAATTAGAAGATCCTAAATTTGCTAAAACAATTGTAAAAAGAGGTGTTACAGAGCTTGTTACACCCGGAGTTGCATATAATGAAGAACTTCTTCCAAGGGGGGAGAATAATTTTCTTTCGGCTATTTTTTTAAAAGATAATATTGCCGGTGTTGCATTTATAGATGTTTCAACTGGCGAATTTAAGGTTGCCCAAGGGAAGTTAGATTATATAGAACTTTTGCTTGCCGATTTTAAACCAAAAGAGATTCTTTTACAAAAAGGATGTGACAACAATTTTAAAAAAAGATTTGGCGATAAATACTATATAACTCATTTAGATGAGTGGGCTTTTGTCTATGATGCTTGTCATAATAAATTGTCTTCCCAATTTGGAGATAAAGCTTTAAAAGGTTTTGGTATAGAAGGTTTTCCCCTTTGTATTATTGCTTCTGGAGCGGCCTTATTTTATTTAGAACAAAACCAAAGTAGCACCACACACCTTAAATCTATTACAAAAATTAATGAGGAAAAATTTGTTTGGCTTGATAGCTTTACTATAAAGAATTTGGAAATTTTTTCCCCTTCTACTCCCGATGGTTGCTCATTGATTGATATTGTTGATAAAACAAGTTCTCCTATGGGGGCAAGAATGTTAAGAAATTGGATTGCATTACCATTAAAAGAGATCGATCAAATAAAGCAAAGGCAACAAACAGTTAAATATTTTGTTGAAAATAATGATATTAGAGAAGATATTAGATGCAGATTGGATAAAGTTGGAGATTTAGAGAGAATTCTATCGAGAGCCGCTGCGGGTAAAATAATGCCAAGAGAATTACTTCAATTAAAAAGGGGATTATCTCAAGCAGAGCCTATCTCTATACTCTTATCTAATAATGATACTATCCGAGAAATGGAGGCGTTTAAAGGGTTGTGCAACAATATCTCTTCATATAAAAATTTAGCCTCTTTGATAGATAAAACTGTTTTAGAAAACTGTGCATCTACTATAGGCAAGGGCGATATAATTGCTCATGGTGTTGATAACGAGTTAGATGAATTAAGAAAAGTATCAAGAGATAGTAAGAATTACCTTATTAGTTTGCAACAAAAGGAGAGTGAACGCTGGGGAATACCTTCTCTAAGAGTTGGATACAACAATGTGTTTGGGTATTATTTAGAGGTAAGAAATACTTACAAAGAAAAAGTGCCAAGTGATTGGATAAGAAAACAAACACTTGTATCGGGAGAGAGATATATTACCCCAGAACTAAAGGAATATGAAGAAAAAATTTTAGGAGCAGAAGAAAAAATTTTACAAATAGAACAAAGAGTATTCTCAGAAATTGTTAAACAGGTACAAGATAATATTTTATCTATACAGTTGTGTTCTAAAGCGTTGGCACAAATAGATTGTCTAAATTCTTTTGCAATTCTCGCTAAAGAAAACAATTACTCTTTACCAATAATAGATGATTCTTTAAAGATAGAGATAATACAAGGAAGACATCCTGTTTTAGAGAAGAGAATGAAAATAGGTGAAGAATATATTGCAAATGACCTTTTCTTAGAAAATGACTCTCAACAAATTATAATCTTAACAGGTCCTAATATGGCTGGAAAATCTGCCCTATTAAGACAAACCGCACTAATTGTTTTACTTGCTCAGTGTGGTAGTTATATCCCTGCTCAAAGTGCAACTCTTGGTATTGTAGATAAGATATTTACACGAGTAGGAGCCTCCGATAACATATCTCAGGGAGAATCTACTTTTATGGTAGAAATGTTAGAAACATCAACTATTCTCAACAATTTAACTCCGCGTTCTCTAATTTTATTAGATGAGATAGGAAGAGGAACCAGCACTTTTGACGGAATGTCTATAGCTTGGGCAATTGTTGAATATATTCATGGCAACAATAAAAAAGGTGGAGCAAAAACCATTTTTGCAACTCATTATCACGAACTTAATAGTTTAGAAAACATTTTTAATCGTGTTAAAAATTTTCATATAGAGGTAAACGAAGATGGGAAAAATGTTATTTTCTTGAGGAAACTATCCCCCGGTGGAGTTGAACATAGTTTTGGAATTCATGTGGCACGAATGGCAGGAATTCCTGAAAGTGTTTTAGATACAGCAGAGAAGAAATTACAAGAATTAGAAAAAAATCGTAACATAAAAAATGGCGATGACTCTTTACAACTCTCTTTTTTCCAGTTAGACGACCCCACCCTATCTGCATTAAGAGATAAACTCAAAAAAGCAGATTTGAATAATATGACACCTCTACAAGCTTTTGATCTTCTCAGAGAGATGAAAAAAGAATTAGGATTAAAATAGAAACTTTACTTACTATTTATAGCATCAACAGGATTTAATTTTGCAGCAGAGCGAGCCGGCAAATAACCACTCAAAACACCTATTACACAGGCTATTAAAGCACCTACTATAACATTACCTAAGGAAAAATATATTTCAAATGTTTCGTCTTTAGGAATTAATAATATAATAAGAACTACCAATAATATACCTATTAAAGCCCCTGCTAAAGCAAGAATGGTTGATTCTGCTAAAAATTGTATAAGAATAAAATAACTCTTAGCTCCGAGTGCTTTTTGAATTCCTATAATTCGTGTTCTTTCTTTTACAGATACAAACATTATGTTGGCTATACTAAATCCTCCAATTAACAGAGAGAATGTAGCAATTATCCAACCTATATTTGAGATTACACCTTTCAATTCTTTAAGTATATCTTCTACAATATTCATCTGCCCAATAGAAAAATTTGATTTTTCCCCTGGGCGCAATCTTCTAAAGGCTCTAAGAGTATTTTTTATCTCTTCAATAAGCTCTGTATTAGACTCTTTATTTTTTGCAATGGCATTAATTACTCCTTCTTCTGTATCTCTAAAAGAGAATATTAATTTTCCGTATATATAGGGTATAATAATAGCACCATCTAACTCTACCTCGGTTCCCGCCATAGATTCTCCCTGTTTCTCTAATACTCCAATAACAGATAAAGTATAACCTTTTAGTTTAATTGTTTTTCCTATAGGGTCTTCATCTTCAAAAAGAGAAGAGGCTATATTGTTTCCAATAATAGCAACGGCAGATCCGTTTTTAAATTCTAACTCTGAAATCTGCCTTCCTGTTTTTAATTTTACTGAAACTATTTTATCAAAATCTTCTGTTGTACAATAGGTTTGCACATCGGTTATAGCATTTCTTTTATATGTTGCATTATCCCCCCATTGTGATATAAAAAAAGTAAGAACCTCGCTATTTTTAAGATGTTCTTTTAAATATTTATAATCTGCATAGGTAATATTTGGGCGTTTATTATATTCCCACCATTTATACTCTACATCACCATTCAAAGAAAAAACCACATTTCCTTCATCATCTTCTGGTCCCATTGGCCATTTTTGAATAGAAAGCATATTTGGATTTAAAGATTCAAAACTCTTTTTAATGTTTTTCTCTAAAGAGTCTATTGCGGTTAAAATTGCAACAATGGTAAATATCCCTATACTAACACTTAACAAGCTTAAAAATGTCCTGAATTTATTAGAATTAAGCTCCTGTAAAGTAAAAACTATTGCCTCTTTAAATAAACGGCTAATTACTATTGCCCCCCTTATAATAACATTTTTTTTATTGTTCTCCATACACTTAAACTTTAGCGACACCAAATTTACAAATTTAAATTCTTAAAACAGAACAGGGTCTTTTAATAATTTATAACTTTTTCTATGATAGGGGGAAATCCCAAATTTGTCAATCGCCTCTCTATGCTCCTTTGTTGGGTATGCTTTATTTTCTTTCCACCTATACATTGGATATTTTTTATCTAACTCTGTCATTTTGTTATCGCGATATGTTTTTGCTAAAATAGAGGCAGCTGCGATTGATGCATATTTAGAATCTCCTTTTACTATACATGTCTCTGTTATATTTTGAGAGGTAGAACTATTTGATAGTTTTGCATTTAAAATAGAATCACAGCTTTTCTCCTGTTCAGTAAAAGAATAGTGTTTAAATCTATTACCATCAACTATAATACTCTCTATAGGCGTAGAGTCTGTCTCTTTGTTTTCTCTTATTTTTTTTACACAAATATCTATCGCTCTGTGCATTGCCAAAATAGAAGCATTAAGAATATTTACTTTATCTATCTCCTCTGCCGAAACTTCTGCGATCCCGTAAGCTATAGAGTATTTAATAATCAACGGCCTTAATTGTTCTCTTTTGTTTTCTGTAAGCTGTTTTGAATCATTGAGTTGCTCTAAAAAATCTACAAAATCTTTTTTGTCTATTTTTATTAAATCCATATTAGCTGGCAGAATAACTGCAGCAGCAACAACAGGGCCTGCCAAACATCCACGCCCCGCCTCATCGCATCCCACCTCTAAACAATTTGGTTTAAAAAATAATTCCATTTTATCTTTTATATTTTTTGCAATATAATTAACTTTTTGTTTTAGCTATAAAGAATGCCATTTTAAACTATTTGTAAAGTTGTAAAATTATTGGCAGGTGATCGCTTGCCCCTCCAATATATCTTGGTCCACTAAATGTTCTTTTTATTTTTTTGCCTAAAAATTTTTTATCCTCTTGTAACAAATGATCTGGAGACATAATGTTCATTTCTAACCTTTTATATTTGTTTAAAGAGTTTCTGTTTATCAAAAACTGATCTATTTTTTCCCAACTGTTCTTCCATTTGTAACTCCCATCTCCTTTTGTTAGATTTATAAAATTATCTAAATTTTTAATCGGTCTTGATTCTGGTGTGTCGTTAAAATCTCCCATTAAAATTATCGTAATTTTTTCCTCTTTTTTTAAAAGAGAATCGGTGTATTTTTTTACTTCGTTAGAAATTAACATTCTTATAGACATAGACCCTTTTTCTCCCCCCACTTTAGAGGGCCAATGATTTACAAAAATGTGCAATGTGTCTTTTATCTCCTTTATTACAGCTTTAGCGTGAAGTATGTATCGCGATAAGAAATTATTTTCTATAAAAAAACTCTTTTTGGGAAAATAGTTTTCTTCTATTATTTCTACTTCGTCTGATTTATATAGTAGGGCAACATCTATCCCCCTTTTATCTAAGGATTCTTTATGTAAAACCTTGTAATTTAATTTGTTTAAAGGGGTATTATATATAAGATTCATTAGTACTGTCTTGTTTTCTATTTCGCAAACTCCTATCATACAAGGAAATCTACCATATTCATCTTTAGTGTATAGTATTGTTTTAGATATTAAATCTCTTTTAGCATTAAACCTCTCTCTTCCCCAAGATTTTTCTTGTGTTGATTTATAGTATGTTGGAGAGAAAAAATTCTCAATATTCCAAAACATAAGTATTGTAAATAATATTTCTACCCCCTTATTCATCTGATTTAAATTCTCCTTGCAAAATAACTTCTCTACCTCCGCTGGCAATGCTAAATGGTAAAAATGATTATCTTTGCCCCCAAAATTTTAATATAATGAGTGTTAAATGTGGTATAGTTGGGCTTCCTAATGTAGGAAAAAGCACCTTGTTTAATTGTATAAGTTCTGCAAAGGCAGAAGCGGCAAATTTCCCTTTTTGTACTATCAATCCTCAAATAGGTTCTACTGCAGTTCCCGACAAAAGATTGGAGAAACTTGTAGAAATGGTGAAACCCAAAAATGTTGTTCCTGCTACAGTAGAAATAGTTGATATAGCCGGTTTAGTAAAGGGGGCAAGCAAAGGAGAAGGGCTTGGTAATCAGTTTCTTGCAAATATACGAGAGACAGATGCCATTCTTCATGTTTTAAGGTGTTTTGATGATGAGAATATTGCCCATGTTGATGGTAGTGTGAACCCTGTTAGAGATAAAGAGATTATAGATACAGAGTTGCAACTAAAAGATTTAGAAACAATTGAAAATCGTTTAGCAAAAGTTAGCAAGCAAGCTAAAACCGGTGGAGATAAAAATGCTCAAAGGTTATGCAATGTTTTAGAGCAATATAAAGCTGTATTAGAGAGGGGGCAAAATGCAAGAAGTGTTATTCTCGACAATAAAGAAGATCAAAAAATCGCGAAAGAATTATATCTTCTTACAAATAAACCCGTTATGTATGTTTGTAATGTGGATGAAAAAGCTGCAGCTTCTGGCAATGCCCATGTAGATGCTGTTAGAGAAGCGGTTAAAGATGAGGGGGCAGAGATTATGGTTTTGGCAGCAAAGATAGAGTCTGATATTGCAGAAATGGATTCTTATGAAGATAAAATGATGTTCCTCAGCGATTTGGGATTAGAAGAATCTGGAGTTGTTAGGCTTATTCAGAAAGCTTATTCATTATTAAATTTAGAGACATTTTTTACTCAGGGAGAGCCTGAAGTTAGGGCGTGGACATATAATAAGGGGGACAAAGCTCCACAAGCTGCTGGGGTTATACATTCAGATTTTGAAAAAGGATTCATTCGTGCAGAGGTTATTAAATTTGATGACTTTGTCAAATATGGGAGCGAATCTGCGTGTAGGGCGGCAGGAAAACTTGCTACAGAGGGGAAAGATTACACTGTTCAAGATGGAGATATTATGCATTTCCTCTTCAATGTGTAACTCTTAATTACAATATTTACAAAATTTTGCTATTTTTGTAGCCCTTGTTTGGGGAATATTCTTCAAACATAAAACCTCATTGATAACTAATAATATTTGAAATATGGCAGTTTTAGAAAAAATGCGTAAAAAAATGGGAGCTATTATTACCGTTGTTATTGCATTGGCACTTTTAGCTTTCATTGTAGATGTTGATAAGATTCAGAGTATTATCTCTTTCTTCTCTTCTAAGTATGATGTTGGCCAAATTGATGGTAAGGCTATAACAGCTCAAGAGTATCAGAATAGAGTAGATTACTTTAAGAAAATCTATGAATTGACCTCAGGTTCAGTTTCTTTTGATGAACAAACAACAGATATAATTAATAATTCTGCTTGGCAGGAAGAGATTTCTGAAAGGGTTCTTATCCCAACCTTTAAGAGTGCAGGTTTAAGTGTAGGAGACGAAGAAATAGTTGATATGATTAGTGGAGTTGATATATCTCCTGTTGTTGTAAATGAGGCAATTTTTAGAGGCAACAACGGCTCTTTTGATAAAGAAAAAATGGCTCAATTTCTCAACAATGTAAATTCAGACCCTCAATATCAACTATATTGGTCATTCCTTGAAAAAAATATTATAAACGAGAGATTGTTTACAAAGTATGCTTCACTTATAGAAAAAAGTAGTTTTGTAAATCGTCTTGAGAGCAGAAATGAGATTTCAGAAAATAACAACGCTTACGATATAGACTTTATAGTAAAACCTGTTGGTTTTGAAAGAGATACTACTATAACTGTCTCAGATAATGAAATTAAAACCTACTATAACAAAATAAACTCTTCTTCTCTTATTCAAAATGAGACAAGAGATGCTGACCTTATTGTTCTTGAAGTTCTCCCTACAGAGCAAGATAAAGAGAAAGCAAAAGAAGAAATGGATAGATTATATGCTGAGTTTACAGAAATTACAGATAATTTAGAACTTAAAAACTTTTTATATCAAAATTCAGATCATCCTTATGATGGAGAGTTTTATAAAAAGGGTGATTTAAACAAAATCTCAACAATTTTAGATGACTTTGCAGCGAATAGTTCTATTGGCTCTTTTCTTGAGCCTCAAACTATTGATAACTTGTATGTAGCTGCAAAGATTATGGGAAAAACACAAAGA
Organism: uncultured Bacteroidales bacterium; assembly: GCA_946545765.1. Lineage (GTDB taxonomy): Bacteria > Bacteroidota > Bacteroidia > Bacteroidales > UBA932 > Egerieousia. The sequence continues at coordinate 8,968 of CAMNNS010000014.1, forward strand.
CCAGACTCTGTGTTTATTAAATATCTTCCTGCTGGAATGAATGAGAATGTTGCTGATAGTTTGATAAATGTATTAAAAAATGGAGCTGATTTTGAAAGCGTTGCTAAGTCTGTTTTTTCTGAAGAGTATCAACAAAGTTTAACTCCTGAGCAAAAATTAGGAGAAATCGGGTGGGTTACAGAAAATGTTATCCCTACATTTTTACCTAAAGAGTTTAGAGTTCTATTCTCTACTAAACAAGGTGAGCCTGTTAAAATTCAAACAAGTGGAAATTATTTAGTTGCATTAACATCAGAGCAAAGTAAATTTATCCCTAAAACACAAGTTGCTATTCTTTCTAAGAGTGCTTCGCCGAGTCAAGAGACATACGCTAATGTTTATTCAGAGGCGAATGAATTGGTAGAAAAAGGCAAAAATCAAGGACAAGCAGAGTTCATCAAAGCTGCTCAAGAGAAAGGGTTACACATTATTCCTGCCAATAGAATATCTGGCTCACAAAAAGAGATTGCCAACTATCAAAATATGAGAGAGGTTACAAGATGGATTTTTGATAGTAAAGTTGGAGATGTTTCTGATATTATAAGTGTTGATAATAACAAATACTATGTTGTTGCAACTGTTAGGGATATTCATCCTTATGGAGTTGCCCCTTTAAATGAGGTTTCTCCACAAATTAAATCTATGTTGGAATTTGAGAAGAAGATAGAAAAGTTAGCTAAAGAAACAGAGAAAGAAATTCCTACCCCTACATCATTAGAGAGTGTTGCAGAAAAATTAAATACAAGTGTTTCTTCTCAAAAGGGGATAACTTTCTCTTCTTTACTCTCTATGCAACAATTTGACCCTAAGTTTATTGGATATGTTGTAGCAGAGGGTTTAAAAGATAATTATTCTATCGTAGGTCCTGTAAAAGGAAATATGGGAATTTATTACTTCCAAATAAAAGGGAAAGAGAGGAACGCTTTTTATACAGAAGATGACGCTAATAATAAAAGGAAAAATATAATATCAAATATTATTAACTCTCTGCCACAAATAATAGTTCAAAAGGCTGGTGTTATTGATGAAAGATATAAATTCTATTAGTAGTTGTGTTTTAAGAAATAACTAAAGAGACTATTTCTATCCTTCTTTTAGAACTTTTAAGAATAGTTAAAGAGATGTTTCCAATATGGAGCGTCTCTTTTTCTTTTGGCAATGTTTCTGCTGTGTTTATGATAAGACCAGCAAGTGTTTCATAAGCAGGATTTTCTGGAAGATTGAAATTATATTTTTTATTTAAATCTTTTACTTCTAATCGGGCAGAGAATATATATTCTTTTTCCGAGATCTTTTTTTCTATAAAATTCTCATTATCTAATTCATCGTTTATCTCTCCAAAAATCTCCTCTATTAAATCTTCTAATGTAATTATTCCTTCTGTCCCTCCCCACTCATCACTTACCGCTACAATTGTCTCTTTATGAGAGGTCATAAGCTCTAATAAAACTTGGGCTTCCATATCCATTTGGACATGTTTAATTGGTCTGATAAACCCCTCTATTGCCGTTTGTAAATCTTTTTGTTTGTTAAATAAATCTTTACACAGAACATACCCCACAATATTATCAATATTTTCTTTATAAACAGGAATACGCGAATAGCCTGTGTCAATAAACATTTGTAAAAGTTCCGAAATTGTACTATCAATGTCTATTGCAGATATTTCTGTCCTTGGTATTAAACATTCTTTAATTTTTGTAGAAGAAAAATCTACCGCATTTTGAAAAATTTCTATATCTGAAAGAGTTCCATCATCTTGATTTATAGAATCTTCTATTTCCTCCGACAAATTGATTAAATCTGTTTCTGTAAAAGCGTTTTGTGCGTTTTCTGTCTCAAACTTTTGCTTTCTCCAAATCTTTTTTATTATAAATTTTGCAATGATATTTGTTATCCAAGTAATGGGATAAAAGATATAGTAGAAAAATATCATTAGCCTATAAAGCGATTTAATCACCCCATTAGGGTTTAAAAAGCAAATAGATTTTGGTAAAAATTCTCCTGTAATTAGGACAATAATTGCCGCTATTACGGTATCAATCACAAGAATAAGAGATAGCGATTGTGTTATATACTCAGAGATAAAAGGGTCTAAAATCTTTGCTACTGCTATACTATATATAACAAGGACTATATTATTTCCAACTAAAAGAGAAGAGATAAAATCCGCCTCATTTTTTATATATTTATCCATCGCGATAGCATACTTTAACCCCTCTTTCTTATCAAGGGCTATCTTTAGTCTGTTGCAATGTAAAAAAGCCATTTCATACCCCGAAAATAGGGCAGAAAAAATTAAAGCAATAACAGCTACTATTATATTAGTCAACATCTTTCCCTTTTACTATTAAATCTGCTTGCTTATTTATTTTTGGCATTGGTCCAATAAAATTAACAGAATCCACATAAATTCCTATAATAGAGTCGCTTCCTATTTTTCCATAGGAATCAAAGGGTCTTAAAATTATAGCATTTCTTGCCATTTCGTCACTACTTAAACCATACCCCTGCATATAGCCCCTTGGAGAAGACATTTTTACAAAACAATCTGTATAAATTTTCTCCTCCTCCCTATCCCAATAAAGGGTGTCGGTGAACATTTTTTCACCCTTAAAAAAGTTGGTTATCTCAACATCTCCATAAACAACCCATTGCTCTTTATTGTTTTTCCATGTTGTATGTTTTGCAACTTTGGAATGTATCTGTGTCTCTAAATTTCCATCGTTGTAAGAATAGACATCAAAACCATTTGGGAATAAATCATAGGAGATAGAATCTGTTTCATATTTTTCCATTACTGCGGCCTCTAACCTTGTAACCATATTCCCATTTTTTGTTTGACTTGCAATTATATTCTCTCCCCTTTGACGTGGAACTTTTGTTAAATCTATATTTTCGCCACGCTCGGTTGTTGGGCTGCAACTAATTGTAAAAGAGAATAGAAAAACAGCAACAATTGCAATAATTGCTGCCGTTCTTCTATTATAGAATATTTTGCTCATTAAGAGGATTATCTATTTACCTTATTTATTTTATGGTTCTAACAGTTGTTGTTGCTGTCATACCACCACAAGATACTGTATAACTCTTACCATCTGAAAGGTCATACATAAAAGCATCCTCAATCTTAGGGAAGTATCCACGATAGCGAGCTATATTTTTATCGGCTTCCTCTGCTAATTTTGGATCTTTTTGTTTTGCTTTTATCATATAATCGGTTGCCACCCAGAATCTTGCTCTCTTGTCCATTTCTGTTCCTCCACAAGAAGTACTTGCCCAAATATTACCTAATAATAAGTCTGCTTTTGCTGCATAATTAGGGTTCAATTCAGCAACTTGTCTTGCGGCAGATGCGGCAGCAGCAAAAGAGCGGTTTTTATAATGTGCTGTTGCTAATTCATATAGATATGTCCCTTTATCTAATCCCGATGCATTATTTGTTGCCTCTTTTAGATAATTAAGTGCTTGCTCTGTGTCTCCTTGTTGAGAGAAGTGTTTGTATAGGAAATATGCACTTGATGCCTCTGGGTTAAGTCTATACACCTGAGTAACAACTTTAGAGAATAGTTCGGAATCTGTACATCCTTCTCTTATTAATAAAGTAGAAATGGTTTTTAACATATCTACATCTGATTGATTTTCTTCAAATCGTGGAGTAAATACATTTATTAGATTTTCACAGTTTGCAACTCCACTTTGAACAAAAGCATTTTGTAACATCTCCTCTTTATCGCTAAGAGTAGGGTCATTTGAGCTTGCTGTAATCTCTTCTAATATCTTGTTATATTGAGTAAAACGGGTCATAACCAAATCTGCAGAGACTTGGTTTTCCTTAAAAGCTTCGCTCAATTTTATCATACTATTTACAACAAATGAGGCATCAGAAGAGGCACCAAATTCATTGATATAAGCATCTATATAGTCATAAATCTCTTTTGATTTAGAAAGGTTCTCTCCGTAGAAAAACATCAAATCTCTTATCTTGTCCTCTTTTGCTGTTTTTGATTTTTTAGGATAGTATTGAGCCCTTGTCTCGTGAAGTGCAATTAATGAATCTATAAGTGCTATTCTCTCTGCCTCTGTACCTTTATGGTTATCAATACGATACCTCATTATTTTTTTGCCATGTATAAACAAATTCTCTGTTGCTGTTGGAGGGCAGTACTTAAAAGCATTAACCCAAAGAGGTGCAGCCTCTGCTAAATTATTTTGTTGATAAAAATCTCTGTAAAAACTTAGATTTGTTACACATAATGCACTATCTTTCCCAAATCTTCCTTGTGCATATCCAACGGTTTCAACTAAAAATAGAGAAACAATGGTAAATAAAAGTATAGCTCCTAATTTTTTCATGGTTTTATTTTGTTTATATTAAATGCAAATTTATAAAATTATTGATACTTTGGTTTAATGAACCAAATATCGTGCAAACTGAAACTAAATATAAAGTTTACATAATTTTCTTTCACTAAATTGTTCTTTTTTGAACCCCTCTGACCAATATCCACCGCTATATTTATCGTATTATTAAGTCTAAACACAGGAATAGATAATCCTAATGTAAGCCCTATTGTGTTTATACTATTACCATTTAAATTTATATAAGATTTATCATAATGAAATCCTGCTCTATATGACATTCTTTTATAAAAATATCTAATATCATATCTATTTGGTATCCACTCTATTCCAACATTAAAAGAGTGAGAGGTCTGAGATTTAAAACTTACTCCCGGAGTTGCTCTAAACTCTGTTTTTGACCAATCTTGTCGCTGATAATCTGCTCCTATAGTCCACTTATCCCCTTTCTTTACAGAAAATCCAAACCCAATTGCCGAAGGTATATTTTGACGATAAAGATTACTTGTAAACAATATAGTATCTTTCGTTAATTCCTCTTTTGCATATGCAAATCTATCTAAATCCCCTTTAAGTTTACTTTTTAATCTATATGTTGCACCAATAGTATAAGTATATTCTTCTCTACTTATGAAATACTGTCCTCCTATTTCAGCAGAAAAACCGTTACTTCTGTATTGCCAACCTGTCTCTATGGGTCTAAAAGAAGGATCTGTGTTAAAAATAATATTACTGTTATATCTCAGATTACCAAAATAATAGATTGCCTTTACTCCTACCGACAATCCTTTTATCGGAATTGTTGCTATACCTGCAACCACCTCGCTAATACTCCCCTCTCCATATTTCCTATATTTTATATCTCCATATTTATAAACAAGATTTGGGTCTGTTTCTGTTGTTTGAAATTTGTACCCAATATTAGAATAAGGGCTTATACCAAACATTATTGCTGTTTTTTGTGCAACAATAGGAATAGACATTGTTAAATTGTTAATATTAACCCCATTATAAGCACTCTTTCCGAATTTATCTTTCATGTAAACGTTTTTAGAATTTATTCCAAAGTCTAACATAAAAGATAGTGTATCTCTTGCTGTTATAGAGGCTATATTATTTATGTTTATATATCTTGAATCCCTTATTCCTATTCCAACTCCTCCCATACCTTTAGAGATTGAGCTACTTGTTTTTGATAGGTCTCCTATTCCATATAATGAATAAGGGGTAAAAGTCCCTAAAGCATCTGTGTCTTGAGCATTAAGCACCTGATAACCAAACACTAATAAGAGTGTTAAAAATATGTATTTTCTTAATTTCATCTTATTTTATATAAAAATCTGCTATTAACGCTAAGCCTTGTAAAACCATATCTTGTGTTGCAAAGACGGTATTTTTTATCCTTTTTGCAAAATAAAAAGAATCTCCTCCTGTAAAAATTATTGTATGCCCTGGATATCTTTTTATATACCCTTCTACCTCAAACATTAGACCAAAAACAACTCCAGCCGACATTGCCCCTGTTGTTGTAACACCAACCGGCGGAAATTCCCCTTCTGGTTCTATAAAGGGAAGTAATCCTGTAAACTCGTTTAAAGCCCTAAATCTACTTCTCATTCCAAGTGATATGTTACCTCCAAGGTAGTGTCCATTTTTATCTATAAAATCTATAGTCAGGGCTGTTCCAAAATCAAATTTAATACAATCTTGTCCCTTAAACATACAAGCTACTGCCAATGCTGCTGCTATTCTATCTGCTCCTAACTCTGTGGCATCAAAGCCATAACCCAAATCAACAGGTAAAGGTGTTTTATAATCTAAGATTATCAATTGTTTACATAGGGGTTTTAGTGCCTCTTCAACAGGACCGTTTGGTGTTCTTACATTACTAACAATAATAGTATTAACTTCGTGTTCTGTTGAATTTATCACAGACTTAATAAAAGCTACCGCATCTTTGTCATTAGAACGACGAAGTTTTCCCATTGTTCCGTTGTAATAAAAGACCACTTTAGCATTTGTATTACCTATGTCAACTAAAAGGTTTGTTACCATTTCCTTTTAAAAATTTCAAATATAGTTATAAAAAAAGAAAAACACTATTTTAAAACAAAAGAATAGATATCCTTGATTATTTTAACTGTTTGTTCTATAGTAAAAACCATTGGCATTTTAATCCAGCTTTTTCCATTCTCCTCTCTCCATATACAATCTCTTCTATTTTTTAACCACTCTATAATTTGTGCAAAAACTTCCGACTTATAGTAGCTTGAATTTAAGGCTGTTGTAAAATATAATAATAGCATCTTGTTTTTAATTACTATTTTTTCAAAACCAATTTTTATTGCCATTCTCCTTATTCTTACAACATCTACCAGCCCAAATACTTGTTCTGGAATATCTCCAAATCTATCTTTTAAAGAGTCCAAAAAATTCTCTATATCTTCTTCTGTTTGTAGTGTTTCTAACTGCTTATATGTTTTTAATTTTTCTGTTGTTTGTTCTATGTATGAATCGGGAATAAACAATTCTAAATCTGTTTCAACAACAGCATCTGTAACATAATCAATATCTTTTAATTGCTCCGTTGTTTTTAGACTCTGCCCTAATTCTAAATTTATCTCAACAAATGCCTCATTGAGAATTCTTTGGTATGTTTCAAAACCCATGTCTGCAATAAAGCCACTTTGCTCTCCACCAAGTAAATTTCCTGCCCCTCTAATATCTAAATCTTGTAAGGCAATATTAAATCCACTTCCAAGTTCTGAGAATGCCTCTATCGCTTTTATTCTCCTTTTCGCCTCTTCTGTAATAGAGGTCATCGGTGGAATTATTAAATAACAATATGCTTTTATATTAGAACGCCCTACCCTTCCTCTTAATTGATGCAAATCGCTGAGTCCAAATTTATGTGCTTGGTTAATTATTATTGTGTTGGCATTTGGAATATCTATTCCATTCTCTATTATCGTTGTTGATATTAATATATCATACTCTCCATCAATAAATTCTAACACTTTATTCTCTAATTGTTTTGCTTCCATCTGACCATGGGCAACAATCGTTTTAGCTTTTGGATAAATTCTATTTATCATCTGCTCTACCGCTAAAATATCCTCTACCCTATTATGAATAAAAAAGATTTGTCCCCCCCTTTTGAGTTCATAATCTATTGCCTCTTTTATTAAATCTTCGTTAAAATCTATAACCTCTGTGTGGATTGGTAATCTGTTTGGAGGGGGTGTCTTAATAATTGATAAATCTCTGGCACCAAGGAGTGAAAATTGTAGTGTTCTTGGTATTGGTGTGGCTGTTAATGTTAGTGTATCAACTTCAACTTTCAACTCTCTTAATTTCTCTTTTGCAGCAACTCCAAATTTTTGTTCTTCATCTATTATCAACAAGCCTAAGTCTCTAAATAGCACCTCTTTATTTAACAATCTATGTGTCCCGATAATAATATCTATTTTACCCTCTTTTAATCTATCTTTAATCTCTTTTATCTCCTTTGGAGTGCGTAATCTGCTTATATAATCTACTGTTACAGGAAACTTCTCTAATCTCTCGGAAAATGTTTTATAATGTTGGAGAGCTAAAATTGTTGTTGGCACTAAAACACTCACTTGTTTACCATCGCATACCGCTTTGAATGCTGCCCTTATAGCAATTTCTGTTTTTCCAAAACCCACATCGCCACAAATTAGCCTGTCCATTGGGTTTTGTGATTCCATATCCCCTTTAACCTCTTTTGTTGCCTTTAGTTGATCGGGAGTATCTTCGTACATAAAAGAGGCTTCTAATTCTTGCCCTAAATAATTATCGGGAGAAAAGGCAAATCCTTTTGTTTGTTTTCGTTTAGAATAGAGAGATATAAGATCTTTTGCAATGTCTTTAATTTTTGCTTTTGCACTCTTTTTGAGCCTGTTCCACACTCCACTTCCTAACTTATATATTTTTGGTGGTATTCCATCTTTAGATTTATATTTTGCAATTTTATGTAAACCATGAACAGAGACAAATATTACATCCCCATCTTTATACATAATCTTTATAACCTCTTGAATTTTTCCATTCACATTTGTTTTTGCAAGCCCTCCAAAAACTCCCACTCCATGATCTATATGTACCACATAATCTCCTATATGATAAGAATTTAACTCCTCTAATGTGAGCCGTTCAGACCTTTGAACTTCTCTTTTGATTTTTACTCTGTGGTATCTTTCAAATATTTGATGATCTGTATATACACAAATCTTTTTATCTAATGAAATGAAACCTTGGTGTAGAGAAAAATTTAACCAAGAAAAATCTAAATTTCCCTTTTGTGATATATGATTTCTCTCTTTAAAAATTGTTTTTAACCGCTCTATTTGTTCTTCTGAATTACTACAAACAAAAACTTTATAACCTTCTGTATTTCTTTTAATAATATCTTCTGCCAACAGCTCAAAATTTTTATTAAATCTTGGTTGTGGATAGATATGGTTTATTTGTTCTATTCTTGTCTTTTCCTCTGCTCCAACAGTTTTTCCATTAATAGATATAACCCTTTTATCGTGATACAAATTCTCTATTTTTTCAAATGTATCATGCCAGATAATACAATCTTTATCCTCTATAAATTCTAAAAAATTCTCTCCACCATAAGCTAAAATTTGAGAAGAATCATATATGTTTGGAAAAATTTCTACACTTTCTACCTCTTTTACAGACCGCTGGGTATTTATATCAAAAACTTTTATGAATTGTGGCTCGTCTCCAAAAAAATCTAATCTATATGGTTGGTCATTAGAGAAAGAGAATATATCTATTATACTCCCTCTTATTGCAAACTGCCCTGGTTCTGCCACATAATCAACTCTTTCAAAAAGATTATTTATTAGAGTTTCTTTTATTAAATCAAAGCCAATTGGGCTATTCTTGCTTATTTTTAATATGCTTTTTTCTACCTGTTTTTTATTTAAAATTTCTTCTTTTATCGAATCGGGATAGGTTACTACTACTATATCTTCTTTTTTCTCTCTTGATACGAAATTGTCTATTGAATTTAGAGTAATACTTCTTAAAACCTTATTTGAAGAATCTTTTATAGATTCAACTTTACTTTTTTTAGAATTAGATGTAGGGAAAAAATAGACATTTTTCTCATTATATAAAGAATATAAATCAGAACATAAAAATTCTGCTTCTTCTCTATTATCTGCTACAACAATATGGATATATTTATTTTTGGTTTTATTTATAGACTCCGAAATACTATACGCTTTAGAGGAGCCATATCCCCCTTTTACAACACAATTATATATATTTGTGTTCTCTAAAAAATTTAGTATTTCTCTGTTTTCTACCATAGCGTGCAAATGTAATAATTGTTAATAAAATAGTTGAAAACAGTGTTGAAAAATATTTTATTTTTTCACAAGTAACTTTTTTTGTTTATAACACACGATTTTTAAATAGTTATCATATATATTATTAAAAATAAATTTTGTTGATAGAGATTTTAAAATATATTAACAATTATGGAAAAAATATAATTATTTTGTTTATTATTAAGCATTTATAA
>CAMNNS010000015.1 GCA_946545765.1 uncultured Bacteroidales bacterium
AGACTTCATTCAAAATGTATTTCTCGTTAAATGACACATCGTAATCATATCTGATGCCATTAGCATAGAATGACACATGCATCTCAATGGGGGCATTCTTTGTGAGAATGAAAGGAATACTGCCATTTATTCTTTGGGTTGCATCAGACTTAGGCAACACCAGTAAGCGAAATACTTCATTTAAGGCAATCAACATATTTGACTTGCCTGAAGCATTTGAACCATATAGGATGCCTAATTTATACAAGAACACACCATCGGCAACTTCTGTAACAAGTTCCGATGAGGGCCCCTTAGCTAAGAAACTCAACTCTTGCTTGTCGCGAATGGAAAGGTAATTCTTTACCCAAAAATCTCGTATCATATCTCAAATATTTTTTATTTTCGTAATTTTACTACAAAAATACGAATAATATTTGATATACATACTACATTGATAGCTAATTTTTGTAATTATCATACGATTTTATATGTATTTAACTCTTTGATGTGTGTTGAGATGGCAAATTTGTAAGATTTACTGTCCAAAGTTATTGCCCGAAAACCCATTTTTCTTGTGCATCAGCAAAGGGACTGCATTGGATTGTAGTTCGTAATTTCATCCTTTATATGATATTTGTGGTTTGAAAAGTTAAAAGTGTTAAATCTTTGTCTTTTTCACCATCTACAGAATCTCCATCATCACTTTTCTACCATTTCAAGCAAAACATATTGATACACAATAAATTGTAAATACTGAAGGCAAATAATAACCAATTTTTTATAAAAATAGTGAGTAATCTTTAGAGTGACATTTATTTTATTTTCTTTGTATTGATAAGTAGAATTAAAAAGAAGAAATAAAAAATAAATTTTAAAATAAATGGTTACATTTGTCTAATTGAATCTGATAGTGTTTAAATTATGTTAGATATTTTATATGTTAAATGGGATGTAAGTCCTGAAATTTTTAGGATATTGGGACTCCCGGTGAGGTGGTATGGAATACTTTTTTTAAGTGGGTTTTTATTAGGAATTTGGTTGTTCTCTAAATTTTATAAAAGAGAGGGCTTACCATCTGTTTTATTAGATCCAATTCTCTGGGCAACTCTTTTATTTGCCCTGATTGGAGCAAGGTTAGGTCATGTTTTGTTTTACCAACCCGAAGAGTATCTTGCAAATCCTATTGAGATTCTAAAGGTTTGGCATGGCGGGCTTGCAAGTCATGGTGGAGCTATAGGGGTTTTATTTGCTGTAAGGTGGTATGTTAAAAAGTATGGTAAAAAATATGGATTTGATTATATCTGGATTTTAGATAGGTTGGCAGTGGCGATTCCTTTTGCCGGAGCATTAATTAGGATTGGAAATCTCATGAATTCAGAGATATACGGATATGAAACAACTTTGCCTTGGGGTTTTATTTTTGTTAGAAATGGAGAGACTATGCCTCATCATCCAACTCAACTTTATGAAGCATCAGCTTACTTGCTTTTAGGTATAATGATGTTGATATTTTATTACAAATTATCTAACAAGCAATGGATCTATAAAGGCTTTATGTTTGGGCTATTCCTTTTTTGTCTATTTGGAGCAAGGTTCTTAATAGAATTTGTGAAAGAGCCTCAAGTAGAAGGAGAAATTGGAAAATTGTTAAATAATGGTCAATTACTTAGTATTCCATTTATTATAGCCGGGATAATTTTTATGGTTTGGAGCTTTATAAAAAAGAAGCCTGTTTTATTAGAGAAAAAATAAAATCAATATCTACCCAAAAATCTTTTTTAGTTTCTGTAACCTTTTGCAGTTCAGAGGAATTACTTTCAAGTATCTCTATTTGGCGAAGCTATTTTTCAAACAAAGTCTTCTTATAGAGAGGATGGTTGATGGTGGGGGATCTACAAATCTATCTGCCTTAAAATAGCTTTTGCCAAATTGCTAAATCCTTTATCTGTTAGGTGTGTACCATCTACAGTATCTTCATTGTCTATTATAGAAGATGACGAAACATCTACAAATCTTAAATTTTTAAGTGGTCCTGTTTTTCTCCCATTTATTGTTGTCCCCTCTTTGCGAAGCCTTTCATATATTTCAAACCAAAGTTGATTCTCTTTTTTCATATCTGAGTTATTCTCGGGTAGGATAAACTGCTGAGGATACAGATAGTTATTAACCATATAGATATGTTTATCGGGATGAGTAATGGCAATTTTAGCTATAAAATAATCTGCACTATCTCTTGTTGTTTCGTATGTGCAGTTTGCTAAACAATCTATAATGTAGGCTTTTGCATTTATTCCCGATATAAAATCTGCCATATTTTTATCCATTCTTCCATTTCCACTAAATCCTAAATTGATTGTTGTAACTCCTGTTGCCCTCTCTATAATAGAAGGATATGCCATTCCCGGACGAGAAGCACACCCTCCTTGTGTTACACTTGTTCCGTAAAATACAGCAGGAAGTGAGAAGTCATTAAGAATCTCATTAGGAGCAAAAATTTTAGCTGTGGGCTCTATCCCTATCTCCAATTCCTCAATCCCATCATAAAGAGGAAGATACAAAAGATATTCTTTTTGCCCTCCTGCCATTTTTCTTATAAAAATAGATGCGGAATTTTTGCCGTTAGGGAAAGCAGTCCCGGCATATTTCCACTCTTTCCCTTCCATCGCTTTTATTGCTTTATTGTGTAAATCTTTTATGTCGTTACCTATAGATTTAATAGCATCTTTAATTTTTTCTTTAGTTGTTTCTCCTCTCTTTTTTTCTTTAGTCTCTACTTTTGTACTCTCAGATTCTGAACCCAATTCTATTTTTTTGCTTAACACGTAAAGGTCTAATCCTTTGATCCCTGTAGCTGCCATATGGCTCATTCCAAAATTTTTAGTGAGAGTCCATTTTGCCCCAATACATGTAGCATCTGTTGAGAAGCGAATTGCGATTCCTGCACCATCTTGTCCTAAATCCCAAATCTCCTTTCTTACAATTCCATTTAATCTTTTTGGAATTCTGTAAAAGTAGGAGTCATCTGAATGTTCGGCTTGTCCTATCATAGTAGCTTTGCCCTCTTTTATCAACTCTTTTACATTATAAAAAACAAGGTCGTTAACTTTTTGTCCATAAGATATTTGGGCAAAAAAGAGAGCGATTGTTAGAACAGTTAAAACAGAAATAATCTTTCTCATAATCAATCTTTTAATTTTTTAATCTAAATCTATCCATTCAATTTTTATTCCCCTTTTTTCCATCCCCCTTAACCAAGTCATTTGCCTTTTTGCAAATTGGTGAATGGCAATGGCTAAGTGTTCTTTCATATACTCGTAGCTGAAATCTCCTCTGAGATACTGTGTTATAAATTTATATTCTAATCCGTAATAGATTAAATCTTCCTCTTTTATCCCTCTGTCGAGAAGCATTTTCACCTCTTCAATCATACCAGACTCTAATCGTTGTTGAAGCCTTATATCTATTTTTTTATTTCTCGTATCGCGATTAGGATTAAGAGCTATAAATTTAATATTGTCGGGATTGATATATTTCTCCCCCTTTTCTTTGTTGTTTTGTTCCTGAGAGTAGATATTGTAGATGTTTTCTAACAGGCTGTCTGACAAGTGGCTACTTAAATTGTATTTTTTAAATAAAGAACCTATTTTTTCTAAATATTCAGAAAATAACAGCTGTTTTTCACCGTTATTATAGGTAAATTTTGGTGGGGTAAATAGTTCTATCTCGATAGCCCTAACAGCCCTTTTTGCTGTGTCAAAATCTGTATGGTTGTGTGGAGTGTTCCCCTTAAGTGCCTTTAAATCAGTAATTATCTGTTCAAGAGTTTTTAAAGAAAATTTCTCTATCTCTTCTCTTAACTCCCGATGCGGCTCTATCTCTTTTAATGTATAACCTTTGCAAACAGCCTCTACATATAGACCACTTCCACCACAAAGAATCGGGTAGTTGCCACGTTCAATGATCTTGTGGTAAACATTAAAGAAATCTTTTTGATACAGAAACAGATTATACTTTTCTCCCGCCTCAACTATATCTATTAAATGGTAGGGGATATTCTCATACTCTTGTATGTCTTTACCACTCCCGATAGTCATATCTTTATAAACTTGTCGAGAGTCTGCAGATATTATCTCAGCGATTTGATTCTTTCCTTCTTTAGCAAAGATTTCTGCTATTCTCTTAGCACATTCTACAGCATAACGAGTTTTACCACTTGCAGTTGGACCAAGAATGCAAAGCATACTGTAATTTTTAACTATTTCTTCTAAATTTATCACAAATGACCACTGCTCTAAATTATTCGTTTTACGGAGAAACTATTTATAATGCTTTGATAAAAATGCCTCATGGAATGGAATCATGTTTGGCATAGTGTAAACTTCTTCTTTAGTTGTCATTTCTTGAAATGATCATATCATCGTATAATGAAACAAAAATATTATAAATTACCAAACAATAAAACTTTCAAACAAAGTTTTTATAAAAAAATTTGGTTATTATTGCACCAAAATACTCTTGACAATTAAGACTTATGAAAAGAATTTTGGCACAAAAAATAAACTTAACTAATCTTGAACCTATTATTGCAAAAGAGTTAATAAGCTATTCCCAAAGGAGAATGCTTATATTAAAACTACTTCAAATGAAAGATTTTTCTAAAAGCGTATTAATTTTTTCTCTTATTATTGCGTGTGCGTGCCAAAATGTTGAGAAGAGTAACAATCTTATTAAGGCAGAATTTAGTGCAACTACCAATAATTTTACAGATTTGATAGAATCTATAGAGTTACTTCCTTTAGAGACAGACTCTGACCATTTATTAGGTGAAGGGGCAGAACTTATTGTTTCGGATACTTCCTTTTATATGTTTGATATAATGAATTCAAAGATATACAGATATTCACATTCTGGTTCATTCCTTAATTCCATAGGGCAAAAAGGAAATGGTAACGGAGAATATCTCTCTCTAAATGGTATTCAAGTAAATGATAATATATTAACAGTTCATTCTTATCCCGACAAAATACTTAAATATACCCTAAATGGTGAGTTTGTTTCGCAGAGTACATGTAAAGGTTTAGGACAGTTCTCTCATTCCTTTTCTGATAATACAATTCTTACCTACTATGGTTATGGCACGGCAACTCGGTATCGTGCTGCTTTATTGGACACAGACGGTGTATTGGAAAAGTTTCTTTCGGATGGAAAAACAGATAAAGTATTGAATTATAGTTCTTCAATACCGCCTATCTCTAATCATAAAAGTCGCTTATTTCTTATAGATTCTTTCAGCCCAATCGTTTATGAGTATTCAAATTCTGCCCTTGTCCCATCTTTACACTTTAACTTTGGCAAATATTCAGTTCCTGATGAGTATTATAATTATTCAGATGTTTTTGTTGCGGCTGAATATCTTATGTCAAGAGCTTATGCAATCATAAACCGCTATGTAGAAAATGATAGTTTGAAATTGGTCGAGATTCTCTTGAGCAAGGTAGATTCTTGTAATCCTTACTATGGATTATATTATAAAAATGAATGGCATTGGTTCTCTTTTGGAGAAGGAAATTCTCCAATGTCTTTTGCTTTTAGATGTTTTTATGACGATAAAACACTTCTATTTTTACTTTCTCCCGATGCTGTTCATAATCTCCCCGATTCATTACAACAATTTGTTATCAATTATGATATTTCAAAATCTATCGCAGAAGAGGATAATTATATAATAGCTAAAGTATTCCTTAAATAATTGATTTAGATAGTTATGCAAATTTTTAAAAAGATATTTCCTATAGTTATTATCATCATGATAATATGCTCATGTAATCGTACAAGAAGACTAAAGCTTATAGAACCCGAGCATACTTTTAATCAATACGGCAGAGTAGAGAATAAACCTCTTCCCGGGGGAAAGAAAAAAGTTGTCTCTTACTGGGATATAAGAAGTGTTGATTTTATCCTTATGCACACTCCTAAAGGGAAGATAGATGATTTAATGAAGAGAAATCCCGATTGGGCATTTCTTTTTTATATCAAGTGCAATATTGTAGATACTTTAAAAGTCATCAATACCCTCAATAGATATAATCAGAACTTTGAGGTGATATTGGATTTTAACTCCGATTTTGTGAGGAAAAATAATTTAGACCCCAATTTAGCAAGTAATGGTTTTATTTGTGATTCAGAAAACTCTGTACTTGGCACATCTGTAATAGGTACTACTATGAGTTTCTTTGATTCTGAATTTGATAAAGTTAAAAAAATCTTAAGGTGATTTGTTTTTAACGGGAGGTTTCTGGGTATCGTGCTATTCACTGATAAAATCCTCCCAACCTACAAGTGGTGCACTCACGGCCTCAATCTTCTTTTCTTTTTATTTTTCTATTTTGTTAATTGTAAGCTTTTAAAAAGTTGCATTTACTAATTGAACTTAGTTGTTTTTATAATTTACCAATTTTACTTCTTTTTGCCCGTATAAAGTTTATATTTGTATAATATTTTAATTAAGATGAAAAGTAAAAGGGCAAAGGTAGATATAAGAAATAGAAGAGCAGGATTTGATTATGAATTTTTAGATAATTATACTGCTGGGATTGTGCTTGCCGGAACAGAAATAAAATCTATTAGAGCGGCAAAAGCGTCTCTTGTAGATACTTATTGCTATTTTAATAAAGGTGAATTATATATCAAGAATATGCATATCGCTGAGTACTTTTGGGCGAGTTATAATAGAAAAGATCCTAAAAGAGATCGTAAATTATTATTGAACAAAAAGGAACTCAATAAACTTCAGAGAGGGGTAAAGGAGAAGGGGTTAACAATAGTTCCTACACGATTGTTTATTTCAGATAATGGATATGCAAAAGTAGATATATCTTTGGCAAAAGGTAAGAAGGAGTACGATAAGAGGGAGTCTATAAAAGAGAAAGATATGAGAAGAGCACAACAAAGGGGAGAAGATTAAGTATTTTAAAAACAATTATATATGTCATTTACATTTGAACAACGCCATATTGGCCCAAGAGAAAAAGATATTAAAGAGATGTTATCAACTCTTGGTTTAAATTCTATAGAAGAGCTTATAGCTCAAACTGTTCCACAAAATATAATGATGAAAGAGGAGTTAAAATTAGATGCACCCCTTTCTGAAAACGAATATATTTCCCATCTAAAAAAGATAGTGAGCAAGAATAAAAATTTCCGTTCATTGATAGGTATGGGTTACTATGGGACAGGAGTCCTTCCGGTTATTATTAGGAATATATTTGAAAATCCTTGCTGGTACACCTCTTATACCCCATATCAAGCAGAAATTTCTCAAGGTAGATTAGAGGCTTTATTAATATTTCAGACTGTAATTAGTTCTTTAACAGGTTTTTCTCTATCTAATTGCTCTATGTTAGATGATGCTCAGGCAGCTGCAGAGGGCATGAGAGTTATGTATAATTTAAGATCAAGGGAGGCTATCAAGGAGGGTAAAAATATCCTTTTTGTAGATGAGGAAGTTTTTCCACAGGTAAAGAGTGTTTTAAGGACAAGAGCAGAAGGCTTGGAGATAAAAATAGTTGAAGGGAATTATAGGAAATGGGAAATTGATCCAATGTGCTTTGGTGCTATAATTCAATATCCTGCAGCAAATGGAGAGGTTAGAGATTACTCCGAATTTTCTGAAAAAATGCACAAAGCAGGGGGAATGGTTACCGCTTATTGCGACATACTTGCACTTGCAACACTTAAAGAACCAGCAGCTTGGGGGGCTGATATAGCAGTTGGAAGCACACAAAGGTTAGGTCTGCCGATGGGATTTGGTGGTCCTACAGCAGGGTATCTTGCTACTAAAGAGGAATATAAGAGAAATATCCCCGGTAGAATTATAGGTGTTACAGTAGATAGATTGGGAAATAGAGCAGTTAGATTAGCATTGCAGACAAGAGAGCAACATATTAAAAGAGAGAAGGCTACATCTAATGTTTGTACAGCAACGGCTTTAATGGCAACTATGAGTGGTATGTATGCAGTTTATCATGGTCCTGATGGGTTAAAGTCTATTGCAGAAAACGGAGAGGCTTGGGCTCATAGAGTTGCAAATCATTTAAAACAAGGTGGTTATATACTATCATGCGATGAGTTTTTTGATACTATCGAGATTAAAGGAAGAGAGAAAAATGGCAATGTAGAGAAATTAGATTTAGATACAATCCGCAAAAAATCTTTAGATGCAGGGATTAACTTTTATTATACCGCTTGTGGCAAAATTAGGATCAGTTTTGATGAATTGAGCTGTAGAGAAGAGGCTCATAAAATTTTGCATATATTTGATTTACAACCTTGCAACCATAATTCAGATAATCGCGATGGGCAGAATCATCACTGTGTAGCACAGAGAACTTTCATGAAAAGAGAGAGTGCTATTTTAACACATAAAGTCTTTAATTCATATCATAGCGAGAGTGCAATGATGAGATTTATTAAGATGCTTGAAAGAAAGGATATATCTCTTGCTCACTCAATGATACCTTTAGGTTCTTGTACGATGAAGTTAAATGCTGCTGTAGAGATGTTGCCTTTAAGTTGGAGCGAACTTGCTAATGTTCACCCTCTTGCACCATCAGACCAAGTTGAGGGATATTTACAAATGATTCATGAGTTAGAGAATGACCTTAATGTAATAACAGGTTTTGCGGCATGTTCTCTTCAACCAAATTCTGGGGCAGCAGGAGAGTATGCTGGATTAACTACAATTAAAAGATTCTTTGAGGCAAAAGGGGAGCATGATAGAAACATTATGATAATTCCAACTTCTGCTCATGGGACAAACCCTGCTTCTGCTGCAATGGCAGGCTTTGATATTGTTCTTGTTGGATGTGATGATAAAGGAAATATAAATGTTGAAGAGTTAAAGCAAAAAGCAAATCAAGCAGGGGATAAACTTGCAGGTCTTATGATAACATACCCTTCTACTCATGGTGTGTTCGAGGTTGAAATTAAGGACATTATAGATGTTATACATAAGAACGGCGGTAAAGTTTATATGGATGGTGCAAATATGAATGCCCAAATTGGTTTAACAAGTCCTGGGATTATTGGAGCAGATGTATGCCATCTTAATTTGCATAAATCATTTGCGATGCCTCATGGTGGTGGAGGGCCGGGTGTAGGTCCAATTTGTTCTACAGCTGAACTTGCCCCTTATCTTCCAGGACATCCTAATTCAAATTGTATATCAGATACATGCAAAGTTACTAAGGGGTGTGAGGGGCCAGATGCAGTATCGGCAGCTCAATTTGGTAATCCAATGTTATTGCCTATAACTCACGCTTATATCAAATTACTCGGAGCAAAAGGTTTAAAGAGATCTTCTGAAATTGCAATTCTTAATGCTAACTATATTGCGGTATCTCTATCAAAAGAGTTCCCAACAGTTTACTCTGGTGTTACAGGAAGAGTAGCCCATGAGTGTTTATTAGATTGTCGCGATTTTAAAGAGAAATATGGTGTGGGCTCTACAGATATAGCTAAAAGGCTTATGGATTATGGTTTCCATGCCCCAACATTATCGTTCCCGGTTCATGAGACTTTGATGGTTGAACCAACTGAAAGTGAACCAAAAGAGGAGATAGATAGATTTATAGAGGCAATGAAGAGCATAAAGGCTGAGTGTGAGAAAATTGCGAGTGGAGAATTTGATTCAAAAGATAATCCTGTTGCAAACTCTCCTCATACTGCTATTGAGTGTATTTCTGAAAATTGGAATCATCCTTATTCAAGAGAAGTTGCCGCTTATCCATTGGAGTGGATAAAAGAGAATAAATTCTGGCCAACAGTTACAAGGGTAGATGACGGTTACGGAGACAGAAATCTCATCTGTAGTTGTGAAATATAAGAATACCAATAATTGGGTATTGATATGCAAGAATAAAGAGATTTAATTTGCAATGTGTTTATTTCTGCCCCCTTTAAAGGGGCAGAATTTTTCTAATTTTGCATCATTATGAAGAGAATAAAAGTGTATTCACCAAAAACAAAAGTGGCAGATATTATTTTTTCTAAACCAACTTTATTATCTGTTTTGGAGAGGTTAAATATAAAGTTAGGCTTTGGAGACTCTACAATAGCACAATTATGCGAGGAATATAATTTGTCAGAAGTTTTATTTTTGGATATTTGTAATATTTATGCAGATCCTTTGTATAATCCTGATGTAGAAAATCTTACAGGAAATGATTTAAATATATTGCTTGAGTACTTACGCACCTCTCACAAATTTTATAAAACAAAATATTTTCCAATAATTCATAATCAAATTCATAAATTGTTAATGGGACAAGATAGCTCTAATGAGAAGATATTGAACAAATTTTATGATGATTACGACAAGGAACTACACACACATTTTGAATATGAAGAAAAGATACTTTTTCCATATGTCAAGAGCTTGTCTAAAGGGGAAAAATTATCTTCTTTTTCAATTTCTACGTATGAAGAAAATCACGATAATATAGAGGACAAATTAGGAGACCTAAAAAATATTATTTTAAAATATCTCCCCTCTTCATATTCACAACCTTTAAGGTTGCAACTTTTAGAGAATATCTTTATGTTAGAGGAGGATATTCTTTGCCACACAAGAGTAGAGGATAAATTGCTTCTCCCTTTGATTATTAAGATAGAAAAACAATTAAAATAACATTATGAAACCCTATAGCAATAAAGTAGTTATAATAGAGCCGGCAGAAATAATCTCAGCGGGTCTAAAATCTGTTTTAGAAGAAGAGGGTAGTTATAATGTGATAAAGATCTATAATAGTTTTTCTCATTTTAAAAATGTGTGGAGAGAGGAGAATGAGGTAGATATAATCATTCTAAATCCTAAATCTTTAAGATATGATGAGTTGGAGAACATTAAAAATTTAGTGCCGTATCGCGATACAATAATAGTAGCTATTATAAGTGGGGTTTATAATGAGAATAGTTTAAGATTTTTTGATCTTAAAATGAGCATAGATGCTCCGTCTGAATCTCTAATAAAAGAGTTAGATAATCTAACAAAAAACAGGACAGACTCCGCTAAAACAGATGAGCATAACGAGTTATCTGTCAGAGAAAAAGAAATTTTAGTAGAGGTGGCTAAAGGTCTTACCAATAAAGAGATAGCAGACACTTTAAATATCTCTGTTCATACAGTTATCACCCATAGAAAAAACATATCAAAAAAGACAGGAATCAACAGTATTTCTGGTTTGACAGTTTATGCAATAATAAACAAATTGGTAGATATTAGTAAACTATAAGATTCGCAAGATTTAAGTATTTTAGTTCTAAAAATTACCAAAAAATGGGCATTGTAGTAGAGTATTATCTACTCTATTTTTGCACTTGTAATCTTAAAAATCTTGTTGAGATTTACGTTGCTATTTTGTTAATTGTTGTTAGTAGGTAAGGTCGGGGTATCCCCGACCTTCTCTTTTTAAAGTCTTCTGAGTTTTACAGTAAAATGCCTCATTAAAGGAGCTTCCCATTCTATTGCAACTCCGCGAGTTATACTCTCTCTCTTATCATAAACATTCTTGAGAGCAGCAGCTATAACATCCATGTGATTATCTGTGTAAACTCTACGTGGAATAGCAAGTCTAAGCAAATCTAAGCCACCAAATCTATTCTCCTTGGTAATAGGATCTCTATCAGCGAGCATATATCCTATTTCACAGGCTCTTATACCTGCTTCTAAATAGAGTTCACAAGTTAAGGTTTGAGCAGGGAACTCTTCTTTTGGTACAGCTGTCAATACTTTATCTGCATCTACAAAAATTGCATGTCCCCCAGCTGGTCTTTGGTAAGGGATACCGTATTCGTCCAATTTAGAGGCTAAATATTCTACTTGATGTATTCTTGTTTGGAGCATATCAAACTCTGTATTCTCCTCTAAACCTTGTGCAAGAGCATTTAAATCTCTTCCGTTTAATCCGCCATAAGTTATATACCCTTCAAACGGGATGCAGAAAGATTTTGCCCCTTCATACCACTCTTCGTTATTTGTAGCAATAAAACCACCCATATTAACTATTGCATCTTTTTTAGCAGACATTGTTGCCGCATCAACATAAGAGAACATCTGCTTTGCTATCTCTTTGATAGATTTGTCTTTGTACCCCTCTTCTCTTGTTTTGATAAAATATGCATTCTCTGCAAAACGGGCAGAATCCATTACAACAGGAACCCCATATTTATGGCAGAGGTCGCAAGTCTCTTTAATATTTTTCATACTAACAGGCTGACCTCCAACTGTATTATTTGTAACAGTTAGTACCATAAAAGGGACATTTCCTTTATTTTCCAAAAGAACTTTTTCTAAAAGCTCAAGCGATACATTCCCCTTAAAAGGGAGTTCTTTTTGTGTATCTTTTGCCTCGGGACAAGTAACATCTATAGCAATAGCTTTTCTTGCCTCTATATGCCCCTTTGTAGTGTCGAAGTGGGCATTACCCGGAATTACATGCCCCTCTTTTACTAAGTAAGAGAATAATACATTTTCTGCAGCTCTACCTTGATGGGTAGGTATGACATATTTAAACCCTAAAATTTTTTCTATTGTCTGTTTGAATTTATAAAAAGATGTAGCTCCGGCATAACTCTCATCTCCAAGCATAAGGGCAGACCATTGACGATCGCTCATAGCTCCAGTACCAGAGTCGGTTAGAAGGTCTATATACACATTCTCTGCTTTTAGTTGAAAGACATTATAATGAGCCTCTTTTAACCATTGCTCTCTCTGTTCTCTTGTACTCTTTTTTATTGGTTCAATCATTTTGATTTTCCATGATTCTGCAAAAGGTAATTCCATAATAATTGGTATTTATTTTAATATTATTACTTGTAAAGCCAAAGTTATATCACTTTTAAAGAAAATATCGTTGATTGCAAATA
This sequence comes from uncultured Bacteroidales bacterium, assembly GCA_946545765.1. Taxonomy (GTDB): domain Bacteria; phylum Bacteroidota; class Bacteroidia; order Bacteroidales; family UBA932; genus Egerieousia. Next base: position 12,907 of record CAMNNS010000015.1, read on the forward strand.
TAAAAAAGTAATCTTTAACTTCCTCTTGATTTTTTATATTTGAGTTAGAATGAACTCTTGTTAGTTTACAGAATATATAATACAAATAATTATACTTTTATATTGTGTTGCTTGAAGATATTTTATAACAACCCTGCAAGTTGTTGATATTCAAAAGGAATATTTTTATCTTAATTTTCCATATTTGTTAATGTCTGATATTTAGGATATTAGACGTAACAAAATGTAGTCGTTTTGGCACTTGTCTTTTTTTATAAATATGACTATCTTTGCCAGACTAAAACCTAATAGATAAAGATTATGAGTTTATTAAGTAAAAAAATCTCAGAACTTCAGCAGCGTGCAGAAAATGCAATTCGTGGAGGTGGAGATAAAGCCATTGCAAAACAGGTTGCGATGGGTAAACTTCCTGCAAGAGAGCGTATAAGAAGATTATTAGATGAAGGTACTTTTTATGAGTATGACCTTTTTATTCAACATGATGCTCGTGAATTTGGAATGGAGAAGCAGGTTCTTGCAGGCGACGGTGTTATTATTGGAACAGGAAAAATAAACGGAAATCCAGTAGCAGTATATGCACAAGATTTTACTGTTGCGGGTGGTTCTCTTGGTAGTATGCACGCAAGAAAAATTACAAAAATCATGGATTATGCTCTAAAGATGAGAATTCCTCTAATTGGGATTAATGATTCTGGTGGAGCACGTATTCAGGAGGGAGTAAATTCTCTTGCAGGTTATGGAGAAATATTTTTCCGCAATACATTAGCAAGTGGTGTGATACCACAAATCTCTGTTATTCTTGGACCTTGTGCAGGCGGTGCAGTTTATTCCCCTGCCCTAACAGATTATGTATTTGTTGTAGATAAAATCTCTAAGATGTTTATAACAGGACCAGAGGTTATTAAATCTGTTCTTGGTGAAGAGATAGATATGGAGAGCCTTGGTGGTGCAAGGGTTCATTGTGAAACAACAGGTAATGCCCATTTCTTTGCAGAGAGTGAAGATGAATGTTTTGAGCAAATAAAAACACTTCTCTCCTATTTACCAGCAAATAATGCTGTAAAACCTGCCCTCAAAAAAACGGCATCTCCTTCAAAAAAATACGATATAGAGAAGATAGTGCCGGTAGATCCAACCTCTCCTTACGATGTAAGAGATGTAATCAGGGCTATAACAGACAATTCAGAATTCTTTGAAGTTCAAGAACTTTGGGCAAAGAATATCATAATCGGTTATGGTAGAATTGATGGTAAAACTGTTGGATTTATTGCAAATCAACCACTCTATTTAGCTGGAGTTTTAGATTGTGATTCATCAGATAAGGCAGCTCGTTTTATAAGATTCTGCGACGCCTTTAGTATCCCTATTGTAACCTTAGAGGATATGCCAGGTTATTTACCAGGTGTAGATCAAGAACATGCAGGTGTTATTCGCCATGGTGCAAAATTATTGTATGCATATTCTGAGGCTACTGTTCCAAAAATAACTGTAATACTAAGAAAAGCTTATGGTGGTGGCTATATCGCGATGAATTCAAGACATTTAAGAGCAGATTTTGTCTTTGCTTGGCCAACAGCAGAGATTGCAGTTATGGGACCTCAAGGGGCGGCAAACATAATATTTAGAAAAGAGATTATGGAAGCAGAAGACCCAGAGGCAATGAGAAAGCAAAAAGTTCAAGAGTATAAAGATAAGTTTGCAAATCCTTACGTAGCAGCTTCTAAGGGTTATATAGACTCCGTGATTACACCTAAAGATACAAGAAAATTCATTCTTCAGTCTTTAGATATATCTGTTCAGAAAAATGCAAGTGGACCTAAGAAAAAGCATGGTATTCCACCATTTTAATAGAGGAGGATTGCAATTATGGAAGAGAATAAACAATTAATAAAGATACCTGTTGTTATTCAAGATGCAGTGGCAGAAACAACTACACTTGAGAAAAAGCAAGGAGGCATTCATCTTTCGGAGGGAGGTAGGGTTTATAAAACTTATTTGACTAAAAAATTTGCTGAACGTAAATCTTGGAAAGCTCCCAATCCGTTGCAAGTACTATCTCATATACCCGGTTCTGTAGTAGAGATTTGCGTTAAGGTAGGGCAGAAAGTTAAAAAGGATGATAAGTTGATGGTTTATGAGGCGATGAAGATGAAGAATATAGTTAAATCTCCAATGAATGGTGAGATAAAAGAGATAAATGCAAAGTTAGGGGAGCATCTTCCAAAGGGGGCATTGCTTTTAACTTTCAAAAAGCCGACAGGAAAAAAATAAAGAGAAACTATAATTTTTTAAGAGAGTCGTGATAAGTGGGCTCTCTTTTTTTTGAATATGAACAGATTAGGAGAGAGAGGCGAGGAGGTAGCTTGCGATTTACTAAAAAGATGCGGTTACACAATATTGGAGAGAAATTACAGAATAGGTCATTTTGAGGTAGATATAATTGCCCAAAAAGGTGGTTTTTTACATATTATTGAGGTGAAATCGCTCTTTTCTTATAATAACTTTCAAGGAGTTAATCCTATAGAAAAAGTTAATAAAGAGAAACAAAAAAGGATTATAAACATCGCATCGGGATATTTGAAAAGAAATAGACTAAAGTTGGAGGTATGTTTTGACATTATTTCTATTATCTTTGATTATCAGAGTTGTAGAACAGAATTCATAAAGGAGGCTTTTACCCCACTTTGGTAAATTCATTTTAAATTTTTATATTGTAGAATATTTTTGAAACGCTTACCTTATGAACGCAAATAAATATTGCATTATAATGGCAGGGGGAGTTGGGAGTAGATTTTGGCCAATATCAAGAAATTCGGTCCCAAAACAATTTTTAGATATTATGGGTACGGGTCGCTCCTTCTTACAGAATACAGTAGATAGATTTAAAAAAATTCTCCCTATAGAGAACATAATAATAGTCTCATCTATACAATACAAGGAGCTTATAAAAGAGCAAGTTCCAGAGATTTTAGATGAGAATATTTTATTAGAAAATAGGAAAAGAAATACTGCCCCTTGTATTGCGTACGCAACATATAAACTTTACAAAAAAGACCCGAATGCTTGCGTTGTGGTTTCACCTTCGGATCATTTAATTTTAAATGAAGATATATTTTTAGATACAATTCAAACAGTTCTAAACTATGCACAAGATACCAACGAGTTGTTCACTTTAGGAATTAAACCAACTCGTCCTGAGACTCAATATGGTTATATACAAACAGATAAAGAGCACTTTAAAAAAATAAACGGTCATACAACGTACCAGGTTAAAACTTTTACAGAAAAGCCAAATAAAGAGATGGCAAAGGTGTTGTATGAGAGTGGAGAATTTCTTTGGAATTCTGGAATTTTTATCTGGAAATTGGAGTCTATAAAAAAAGAGATGGAGGAGCATTTATCAGATATAGCTCAATCTTTCAGAGATATAACTCCTTACTATTATACTGCTGAGGAACAGGAGCGTGTAGATGATGTGTATGAGGTAATCAATGGTATCTCGATAGATTATGGAGTAATGGAAAAAACTTCTAAAACTTGGGTTTTTGAGGCATCGTTTGATTGGAGCGATTTGGGTACTTGGGATAGTTTGTATGCTCAAAGCATGAAAGATGATTGCGAGAATCTTATTAAGTGTGGCGAATCGATGATAGAAGGGGTAGAAAAAAGTATAATAATGTCTAATGAAAAAGATAAGCTCATGATAGTTAAGGGCTTAAAAGATTATATGGTTATCTCTACAAAAGATGTTTTAATGATTTGTCCAAGACAGGATAAAGAGTTTAAAGCAGTTCTTGCAGATTTAGGGATAAATAATCTTACTAAATATCAGTAATTTAAATTAAAACTATATGGAGAAGTTTAAAGTAAATGTTAAGAGTGAAATAGGAAGATTGAGAGGAGTGATTTTACATACCCCTGGAAATGAAGTAGAAAATATGACACCAAGAGATGCTCATAGAGCTTTATATAGCGATATTCTAAATTTGTCTATTGCTCAGAAAGAGTATGCTCAATTAGAAGGTGTTTTAAGAAAATGGGCGAATGTTTATCAAGTTAATGATTTATTAACCAAGGTTTTAGAAGACGAGAAAAGTAAAGAGTTATTGGTTAGAAGAATCTGTACAATAGAAAAAGCAACAGATTATTTTGATACAATGATGAGATTAAAACCAGAAGCTCTTACTACCCTTTTAATGGAGGGGTTACCTGCTAAAATGGATACACTTACTGCCTTTTTAAAAGATGAATATTATGCTTTATCTCCACTTTATAATTTCTATTTTACACGAGACGCTTCGGCTTGTATCGGGGAGAATGTCTTGATATGTAAAATGGCTAATAGAGTGCGAGTTAGAGAATCCTTAATCAATGAGGCAATTTTTAATAAGTTCTCTGATGCAAATATTATTGATGCTAATGATTTCTCGAGAGAAGTTGCGGGAGAAGGTGGCATAGCTGGAAGTAATATTAGAACTGATGTAAGTATAGAGGGGGGAGATGTTGAGATAATAAGTGATAATATATTGCTTGTTGGTAATGGGTTGAGAACAAGTACAAAAGGGATTGATATGTTAATTCAAAGTTTTTGCAACAACGATATAGAAGGGGAGAAACATATTATTGTTCAGCAACTTCCTGATGATGTAGAATCTTTTATCCATTTAGATATGGTCTTTACTATGATAGATAAAGATGCTTGTTTAGTCTATGAGCCAATAATACTTGGAGATGATCAATATAGAACAGTACATATCACGATAGATAATGGAAAAGTAAAGAAAATTAGAGATGAACAAAATATCCTTACATCTTTGAAAAAATTAGGAATAGATCTCAAACCGGTTTATTGTGGAGGTACAGAAGATGAGTGGAATGCAGATAGAGAACAATGGCATAGTGGCTCAAATAGTTTTGCGATTGCTCCTGGTAAAATTTTATCTTATGCCCGAAATTTGCACACACTTAATGATTTGAATAAGAATGGGTTTAATGTCGTTACAGCAGAAGATGTAATAAGTGGAAAAGTAGATTTGGAGAGAGAAAAAAGGTGTGTTATTACTATTGAGGGGAGTGAACTTCCAAGGGGTGGCGGAGGAGCTCGTTGTATGACAATGCCGATAAATAGAGATAAAGTAGATTTAGGAAAATAGAACGAATAATAAAATGAAAAAATCTGATATAGAAAAGTTACTTGGTGATATAGAAGAATATACAGCCAAGACGCTACAAGATGTAGAGGCTTTTAGAGTAAGGTTATTGGGTAAAAAAGGTGAGATAACAAAACTCTTTGAGGAGTTTAGAGACATTTTGCCTGAACAAAAGAAAGAGTTTGGGAAACAATTGAATGAGTTAAAAACAAAAGCGGCAGAAAAGATAGAGAGTTTAAGGGTAGCATTTGCCGATATTGTTGATTCAGACAATAAAACAGATTTAACAAAGCCTGGAGATATATTTGAGTTGGGTAGCAGACATCCAATATCTTTAGTAAGAGAAGAGATATTGGATATATTTGGAAAGTTTGGATATTCTGTTGCAGAAGGTCCTGAAATTGAGGATGATTGGCATGTGTTCTCTGCGTTAAATTTTCCACCCGAACACCCTGCAAGAGATATGCAAGATACTTTCTTTATAAATCCCGATGCCTCAGATCCAATAGTTTTGA
>CAMNNS010000016.1 GCA_946545765.1 uncultured Bacteroidales bacterium
GAATTTAATTTTATTCTGTTTTTATTCTTTAAAAGAATATTTACCATTCTAACATAAGGGGGAAATTTAAAAAGTTCTCTTTCTTTAAGTTGCTCATTTACATCAGTTAAATTCTTATCGCGATAAGATTCTAAATTATTTAGAATAGGATGATTTTTATTATTTGTTTGGATAATAAGAGTGCCTTTATTTTCTCTCCTTCCTACTCTTCCCATAAGTTGAATAAGGAGTTGTAATGCTCGCTCATCTGCTCTAAAATCTTGTTGTCCAAAAAGTACATCGGTTTGAAGAACACCCACTAAAGAGAGATTTTTAAAATCAAAACCTTTTGTTATCATTTGAGTACCTACTAAAATATCTATCTTCCCCTCTTCAAACCCTTTTAAAACCTTATCTGTCTGTGTTTTACTCTTTGTAATATCTGCATCAAACCGAGCGATATTAAAATTTGGAAACAATTCTTTTATCTCCTCCTCAATTTTTTCTGAACCTGCACCCCTTAATGTTAAAGATTCTTTGCCACAAGCAGGGCACACATTTGAAAAATGGGACGAATACTCACAGTAATGGCATCTCAAAGAGTTATCAAATCTGTGATAACTTAATGTTACATTACAATGGGGGCATTTTAGTATAGTACCACATTCCGAGCATATTATCAGCGGAGAGTAGGAGCGGACTGGACTAAACAGAATAACTTGTTCTCCCTTTTTAATTGTTTTTTCTATATGGTGTATCAAAGAGTAAGAAAAACTCCCTTTCAATTGATTGTTTTTCCTTGCCCAAATAGTATCAACCAAAATTATATCGGGATTTGTAGCATTATAATATTTCTGCTTTAATTCTACTTTTTTGTACAATCCCGATTTGCAATTGAATAAAGATTCTAAAGATGGAGTTGCACTTCCCAAAAGTATTTTAGATTTATGTATTTGAGATAAAAATAATGCCCCCTCTCTCGCATTATATCGTGGAGAAGGTTCATCTTGTTTATAGCTCTGGTCGTGTTCTTCATCTACTATTATTAGCCCTAAACTATTAAAAGGCAGGAAAATAGAAGAGCGTGTACCTAATACTACAAAACCTTTCCCTATAGTAAGAAGCTCTCTAATCAGCTTTCTTGTTTTATTTGTTTGTTTAGAATGATAACATAACAACCTCTCTCCAAAATGAGATTTAAGCCTAATTTCAAGCTGTTTACTCATTGCTATCTCAGGTACTAAAAACAATACATTTTTACCCTTTTTAATCTCATCTTTAGCAAGGTTTATATAAATCTCGGTCTTTCCACTTCCCGTAACCCCTTCTAACAAAACACATTTAGTTTCTATCTCACTTTTTATATTATTATAAGTAGCAAGTTGATCGTCTGATAAAACTATATCTGTGTTATTTATTGATTTATTATCATTTACCTTTTCTAAAATTTTATCTATTGTTTTTTTATCTTTTATCTGCTCCCGATTCTCCTTTTGAGATGGGTAAGCAGCGTTAAAGACCTCACCTATAGAGCATAAATAATAATCTGCAATCTTTTGCCATAAAAGTAACTCTTGATAAGATATTTTAGGCAAATCTTCTATTTTGATAATTCTTTTATACTCCTTGATATTTAAAATCTTATACTTATTAGAAAAAATTTTATAAGAGCTAAATTCATCTTGAGTCATAACCTTATTTATAACCCCACTATACTCCTTATTAGCAAACTCTACCTTTACTCTAACCCCTACAAAACTATTTAATGAATCTTTTTGAGATAAATTCAAGAGAACCAATTCTTCTGGCAAAATATAAAATACCTCCTCAGAAAACTTTATAGGGAGTATAACAGATACATATAAAATATTTTGCCCATTCATAATTGCAAAATTAAAAAATATATTTATCTTTGCATTCCCAAAATAAATGGTGCCATAGCTCAGCTGGTAGAGCAAAGGACTGAAAATCCTTGTGTCCCTGGTTCGACTCCCGGTGGCACCACAAAAAAATAACTCCTAAAAAAATTAGGGGTTATTTTTTTTAGATTCTATTTGTCGGTTTATAAATATTTAAAACTCGAACCTACAACAACTTTAATACTTTTAGAGACTAATGAAAATTTAAACGGTGATTCTCCTACCGCCTCACCATCTATTTCTATTCTTGTATGGGGACAAGTCTCTATCTCAATAGATTTACATTGTTTATATAAAACGCTTGGCAATGTGTAAATTGTTCCCGAATACAACATTTTAAATTTCCTAAGAATCCTAAACTTTGACATCTTTTTAATTATCGTTAGATCCATCAGTCCGTCATCCACAGCGGCATTTGGGGTTTGTTGCATACCTCCCCCATTATATTTTCCTATACCAACTGCTCCAGAAAATACCATACCATTAAAATACTCTTTACCATCTACTTTTATGTTAAATAGATTTGATTTAAATTTTAAAAAGGTATTAAAAGCACTCTGCAGATAGAGATTTTTGCCATACTTTCCCTCATCTTTTAAAGCATTGTATTTCATATTAACAACTGCATCAAATCCCAACCCCGCTACATTTGCCATATATCTGGTATGCTTTACTTTAGATTCGTGATACTCAACTTTTCCAACATCCTGTAATACAGTTCTTTTCTCAGACAAAGCTTGAACCGCCTCGGAGTAAGTTTTTGATATTCCATACATTCTAATCCAGTCATTTCCTGTACCTGTCGGGATTACCGCCAAAGAAATTTCATTCGTTGGGACAACTTTCTGAATAAAAATCCCATTTACCACCTCGTGCACTGTCCCATCACCCCCTACCGCCAATATATTTCTATATCCATCATTTACAGCCTTAACTGTTAGCTCTATAGCGTGATACTTATGTTCTGTAAAAACACAAGTAAACCGCAAACCCTTATTATACATAGAGTTAGAAATAATAGGCCAATCCTTCAAACCTTTTCCACTCCCCGCCTTTGGATTAACTATTACCAACCAAACTTCCTCTTTCATAATTTAATATTTAAGATATTTTTACAAAAATAATAAATTGTTCTTTTGATATATTTTTCTTATCGCGATAAGAAACATTCCCATTTTTAATTTCCAGATTATTATTCAACCCTTACGAGAGTCATTTTCATTGGAATCGAACAACCCTTCTTTACTTTTTTCTCTCCTAATAAAGAACATTCTTGTTTTTCTTCTTTCAGAAAATCCCTCAGACCACCCGACAGCACCATAAGAGGTATAATCTTTCTTCTGTGCTTTAAGAACTATTGGAAGCAATAACAGAGTGATTGATAATAATATGGTCTTTTTCATACTACTTTCAATGAGAAGGGAATAACTGAAACCTCTCTATTACAAAGATAAAGAAATATTAAAATAGATACAAAAAACAGGAATACCAAAAACTCTTTGTATAATTAAACAAAAAGGTTCTATGTATTGTATTTTTTTTAACTAAATTTGTACGATAAGTTTTAATAAAATGGGAAAAGTAATAGCAATAGCAAATCAAAAAGGGGGAGTTGGAAAAACTACAACAGCAATCAATTTAGCGGCCTCTTTGGCAGTATTGGAAAAACGAACCCTTCTTATAGATGCAGACCCTCAAGCAAATGCCACCTCGGGCTTAAATTTTAATCCCGATTCAATGGATAAAAAAACCATTTATGAAGTGCTAATCGGGGAGCATAAATTAGAGGATATTATATTAGAGACAGATATCAAAAACTTAGATGTTGCCCCATCTCATATAAATTTAGCAGGGGCAGAGATAGAATTGATTGAGGTAGAGAATAGAGCAAGTGTTCTAAAGAGTTCGCTTGAATCTGTTATAGATAAATACGATTACATAATCATAGACTGCTCACCTTCTTTAGGGACTATTACTATAAATGCCTTAGTAGCAGCCAACTCCGTAATAATTCCTGTTCAGAGTGAGTTCTTTGCTTTGGAAGGTTTAGGTAAACTTTTAAATACAATAAAAATAGTTCAGAAGAAACTTAATCCCGAACTAACAATAGAGGGTTTTCTTCTTACAATGTTTGATGCCCGTCTTAAACTTGCAAATCAAGTAGCAGAAGATGTTCGTCACCATTTTGGCAATATGGTATTTGACACAATCATTACCAGAAATGTAAGACTTTCAGAAGCTCCAAGTTTTGGTAAACCTGTAATATTATACGATGCCCTTTCTAATGGTGCAAACAACTACCTAAATTTAGCAAAAGAGGTAATTGCTAAAAACTCATAAAAAACTATTGTATGACTAAAAAAAATCAAACAGGATTAGGAAAAGGATTGAGTGCATTATTAGAAAATGCCTCTCAAAATCAAGATATTAAAAGGAATATCTCTCCCTCGTCATCTCCACTTGTAGCTATTCAGGAGATCGAGTTGAAAAATATTGTTCCAAACCCTTTTCAACCAAGAAAAGAATTTGATAAAGAGAAGTTGGAAGAACTTGCACAATCTATTAAGCTAATCGGAGTTATACAACCTATTACAGTTACAAAATTATCTGTAGGGAGGTATCAACTCATTAGCGGTGAGAGGAGATTTAGGGCAAGTACTTTAGCAGGATTGACAACTATACCCGCCTATATAAAAAAAGAGGTAGATGATACCTCTAAATTAGAGATGGCTATTGTTGAGAACATTCAAAGAGAAGATTTAGACCCTATAGATATTGCACTCAGTTTTAACCGTTTAATAGAGGAATGTTCCTTAACACAAGAACAACTCTCATCGAGAGTGGGAAAAAACAGAGCAAGTATTTCAAACTATTTAAGATTGTTAAAACTACCAACAGAAGTTCAATTTGCTATTAAGGCGGGGAAGATCTCTATGGGACACGCAAAAGCTCTTATGGGGTTAAATTCAGATAATCTTATTAAAAAATTTGCAAGTAAAATTATAGAAGAAGGGCTATCTGTCAGACAAATAGAAGAAATTGTCAAAAAGAATAACAACCCTTTAGACAAAAAAAATAGAGAGAAAAACACCCCTTCACAAAATAGTATTGAGCTGGGTAATATTCTTAAAAAATATTTTTCTAACAAAGTTGCCATAAAATCTAAAGATAACGGTAGTGGGCAACTTATAATAAACTATCAAAACGAGCAACAAATAAATAATTTCCTTAAGCTTCTTAAGGAACATAATTTGTAGTGAGAGGCACTATTGTGAAATATTTAAGATCTAAAATAAAATTTTTTGTAATAATATTTATCATTGCTCTGTGTTGCAGTAATAAGGGAATAGCACAATTCAGAAACCCAATTTCTGCAGGCACTATGCGTTCTTCAACTCAATCAGATACAACAGAATACAGCAATGACACAACTACATTTAAACCCAATTTTACACTAAAAAAATATTTTAGGTCATTAGCCCATAAAGATACAATGACCATTTCTAATGTTTTCTTTGGGGCTATGGTTTTACCCGGAACGGGGCAGTGGTATAACAAAGATTATTGGAAAGTTCCTGTAGTTTACGGACTCTTAGGGGGAACTATTACCGGGGCAGTAATATCTAACCAAAAGTGGAAGAGAGATAAAGATCTACAAGCTAAAGATTTAAGAGATTTTTTAATTTGGGGAGCGATAGCAACATATTGGGGGCAACTTATGGATGCAACGGTAAAGTATAAATCTTATGATGACCATCTCCCTGCAAGAGCCTCCCTTTATTCTGCTCTTCTTCCAGGGTTAGGGCAAATATACAATGGTGACTATTGGCATGTTCCAATATACTACGCTGGCTTTATGGTAAGTGGATACAGTTGGGCTTTTAATCAAAGGCAATACAAAAGATATAGAAACTATCTTAAAGAAGTTGTAGATGGCACATATACAGGAATATACTCGGAATCAGATTTAATTTGGTTTAGAGATTCGTATCGGCGATACAGAGACTATTCTGTTATTGCAACTATATTAGTTTATATACTCAATATAATAGATGCTAATGTCTTTGCACACTTTACCAAATTTGATATATCTGACGACCTGACCTTTAACATACAACCAACCATAGTTCAACCTGTTACACCTGTTGGTAATTACTATGGGTATTCTCCAACTTTTAAATATAATAAGTTTGGATTTCAGATGAATATAAAATTTTAAAGAAGTTTACTATGATTAAAAATATGAATATCAGAAAGTTATTTATAATCTCTCTTATCGCGATGGTGGGATTTAATATACTCTCGCCTAACCAATCATTTGCTCAAAAGAGAAAAACAAGGAAAGTCTTACTTAAAGAGAATGAAGCTCTGAGAAAAACAATAGACTCGCTTAAAAATTTAATTGGAGAGGATATAAATTTATCTGACACCACCAATTACGAAGATTCATTAAATCTTGGGAGTATTGATATTTTAGAGGGAGAAGGTGATCTATTTGACAATGCTGTACCCGGAGCTAATTCTGATAGTTTACTTGCTGTATGGTATGCACAAAAAAGGCTAAGTGGAACACCTCAAAAAGTTGTAGATTTTGATAATGAAGTCTTTACATCAGACATTCCTGATGAAGTATATATACAGAATATCAAAAATATGAATTCTGTTATTCAAATACCGTATAACCAAGTGGTAAAAAATCACATAATTTTTTACACCCAGAAAATACAAGCAAAATCTCGAACAATACTTGGACTCTGTTCTTACTATATGCCAATGTTTGAGGAGGTTTTTGATTCTTACGATTTACCAAAAGAATTGGCTTGTTTAGCTATAATAGAGTCTGCTCTAAACCCTTTTGCAGTATCAAGAGCAAAGGCAAAAGGGATATGGCAATTTATGCTAACAACTGGTAAAATTTACGGCTTGGAGATAAATTCTTATGTTGATGAAAGATTTGATCCTGAAAAGAGTGCACACGCTGCAGCTCGCTATCTAAAAGATGCTTACGCAATTTTTGGAGATTGGGCACTTGCAATATCATCATATAACTGTGGAGCAGGTAATGTTAATAAAGCTATAAAGAGGGCAAGAGGTTCTAAAAACTATTGGGATATATACAAATACCTTCCAAGAGAGACAAGAGGTTATATGCCAGCATTTGTTGCTGCTCTTTATCTAACCCACTACTATAAAAATTATAATATCGTACCCGAGAAGATCTCTTTACCTGCACATGTAGATACTTTTAGGATACACAAAAATCTACACTTTGAACAAATCGCTGAGAATCTTGATATTACAGTTGAAGAATTAAGAGTACTTAATCCACAGTACATTAGAGATATAATCCCAGCTCACACATCGGGATATATATTAAAATTGCCATTCAATCATACACCAACTTTTATAGAAAAAGAGAACGAAATATATGCCTATAAAGATAGTATCTATTTTAACCCTATTCTCTATAGCAAATATAAAGCTGGTAAAGGTGGAGATTACGAAGAATCTAAAATATATCACAAGGTAAGGAAAGGGCAAACACTTGGTGGAATAGCAAACAGATATAAAGTAACAGTTGCACAACTTAAAAGGTGGAATAATCTAAAAAGCAACACTTTAAGAATAGGACAAAATCTTGTTATATATAAAAACGGTGCCCCTATTAAAAAGGTTAATACAAATAAGAGTGTTACAAGTAATGTTGAGAAAGCATCAAACGAGGATGCTAACAAAAAAGAGAAGTATAAGACTTATACAATTAAAAAAGGGGACAATCTATATGGAATAGCCCGTAAACATGGAATGAGTCTAAATGAACTTCTAAAGCTTAACGGACTTACCACAAAATCTAAAATTTTTGCTGGTAAAAAATTAAAAGTCAAGAACTAAGAGCATATATTTAGAATTTGGCTTTAGCTCCAAATCTACAATTTAATATCTCTCTCCTTTGTTGTAACTTACAGTATAAGGAGAGTTTTTTATTTATTTTAAGTGAAAAAACACCATACAAATCAGCACCTTCTCTATAGATAAGATTAGAGGAAAAAGTTAGAGGTAAATCTTTTTCTATAAGATAGATACGCCCATCCCAAGAGGGGACAGAATATAAAGTAAAACCTATATGAGAAACAAATTTATTGTTAAAAAGAGTTATACTCACAACAGGGGCAACCATATAAGATTTTGTACTATTGCATGTAAAGCGTGAACTAATATCTGCAAATGGGAATAATCTTGATTTTGCTTTTAGGGTAACACTCCACAACCTTTTAATACTCTTTATCTTAGAATAAATAGCAGATTCTCTGTAATTAACTTTTAGTAATATCTCATGCGTTGGTGGTTGAAAGTTTTTTTCATTACTCCAAGAAAAATGGATAAACATTTTATATAAAGAAGAAGGGGCGTTGATATTGTATCTATACCAAGGGTAATAAGTATAATCTACACCACTGCTCATTTTTATATTCTTATAGATTTTCCCCATCCCTCTCACAGATACACCCAACTGATTATTAACATCTGATATAGACGAGTATGCACCTGCATGAGGAGACAAAAACTCTTTTGAATAATAACGGGCTAAAAAAGAGAAATCCCATTTATTTAAAGAGAGAGTTCCCCCTAACAATGCAGATGCCCCACCTATAAAACTATATGCCCCTTCTCCAAAAACTCTTAATTGACCTAAAACAGAGTAAAAATCTAATCCTACGACTTGCTGATAACCATCATATAACTTATACATATTGTAATTCTTTCTTTTTACTCCACATAATCTATCATAAAGAGAGCCAACATAAGAAAAACCAAACTTTACCTTGTTTAAAAGGAGGGTGGAGTTTATACCAAGAACCATTTCGTGCATAGAATTTTGGGCTTTTATCAATAACAAAGAGGTATGTTTCCCATCTTTTTTTATAGATTTATAAGTACCATTATCGTTTAGTGTTGCATCAACACCTTTGTATGAAAATAATGTAGATAAAGATAGATTCTTGTAAGAAGCTGTTAAAGCTACCCCCCTTAAAAAATTGTATTCATCAGAAGAGGTGTATAGAGAGAGTGGCTCTCCGGATTTTTGAAAACCATCTTTGCCCTCAATAAAAAATTTTGAATTCCAAAGAGTTAAACCTTGACCAAATTTTGCATTAAAATCTCCAATAATAAGATTATCTATAGTGGTCTTTCTTACTTTTAAATTGTAGAGTGCTAAACCTCCCGACAAAAAATCTGAATAAGGGAGCCTATTCTTACCTATTATTGGTTCTCCTGAATCTTTTTTTACAATAAATGTAGCTTCCGCTTTATTGGAATATTTTGCTATATATCTTACATTTAGATAATCTTTTGTAAACTTATATTTGCCATCATCTTGTCTCTTATCTTCTGCAACCTGATTGTTGAGCAAACTATATTTTGTGTAGTATCTTGCATAAATAGAGGAATTTAACTCTTTAAAAAATGGTTTATAACTCTCTCGTTTATCACCTAAATATATAAAAGGTTTTAGCATCATAACAAGATTCTCATCAAATCCTTGAAGTAGAGAAAGTTCTGCGAATGAGAGTATTGCACCTGTTAAAGATATATGTTTTAATAACGATATTATTTGGAAAGGGGTTAATATTCCCAACTTCTCAAGCTCCCTTTTTGATGCAGAGTTTATATTAAGAGGATTATTCTTTAAAAAATCTAAATATTCAAGAATATCCTCAATTTGAGAGATATAATCTATTGTCCCTTCTTCTAAATAGAGTTCTGCGTTCTCCTCTATCGCATTTTTAATTCTTTCTATAACATCTTCATTTGTAGTATCTTTAGCACTTATTGCGATATTGCAAGATGCTATCCCTTTTTGTGGTATTAAACTTAATGTGAGTATAATAGCCACTAATAATTGCCCTACCCTTCTCATCTTTCTACATATTGTGAGATAAATTTAAAGGATAGTTGTATAAAAAAAAAGAGATAAGATAAATAAATCTTACCCCCTTTTAATATTTATATTTTCTTAATAAAGTATCTAAGTCCAATTAGCAATTACAGCGTGAATTTCAAAAAGTTGTAATTACAACTGAATCTACACTATCTATCGCGATAACGATTATAACCGTTTATTTTCGGCTACTTATTTAGTTAGTTTTGTATTTGTATTTTATTTGAGCAAGTTCTCTATTTGCTTTTTCTATCTTTGATGCCAACTCTTGTTTGAACTTGGAAAAGTTATCATATAGCGCCTTATCTGAACTTGCTAATATTTGAGTTGCGAAGATTGCCCCATTTTTTGCCCCATCTGTTGCCATTGTTGCTACAGGTATTCCCGATGGCATTTGAACTATAGATAATAGAGAGTCCCAACCATCTAATGAGTTAGAGGATTTAATAGGAATTCCAATTACAGGAAGTGGAGTAGCAGCCGCTATAACTCCCGGTAGATGAGCAGCTCCACCTGCCCCTGCTATAATAACTTTAACCCCTCTATCTGCAGCTTCTGATGCAAACTTTGCTACCAAATCGGGAGTGCGATGAGCAGACAAAGCATTGATTTCAAATGGTATTTGCATCTCCTCTAAAAACTTAGCAGCCTCTTCCATAACTTTTAAATCTGAGGTGCTACCCATAATAATACTAACTAATGGCTTCATATTTTTTAATTTTATTCTGCAAATTTAGGGATAAAAGATTAAACTATCTAAATTTTTGTAAATTTGGCAAATCTAAAACAACACTAAACATGAAAAGTATTCAACTATATAACAAAACATTCAAGCTATACCTTCCTTACGAAGATATACAAATGGCTGTAGATAATGTTGCTAAGACTATAAATAAAGAGCTTAAAGATGTTGATACACCTATATTTTTAGGGGTTTTAACCGGTTCATTTATGTTTTTAGGAGATTTGATGAAAAGGATAGATATACCTTGTGATGTGGTATTTATAAGGGTGGCTTCTTACGAGGGCACCTCTTCTACGGGGGAGGTAAAGCAAATTTTAGGTTTAACTAAAAGCGTAAAAGACAGAACCATTGTTATAGTTGAAGATATTGTTGATACCGGAACTACTATAACAGAGCTTCATCAGATTCTAAAAGATGCTGGTGCAAAAGAGATTAAAATATGTACACTACTCTTTAAACCAGATAATTATAAAGGAAATCTTAAAATTGATTATCCCGCTTTAGAGATTCCAAGCGATTTTATCGTTGGTTACGGATTAGACTACAATCAATTAGGACGTCAGTATAAAGATATTTATGTAATTGATGAAGATACTAACGCTAAAAATAAACCTATAAATAAGATCTAATTATGAAATATTATATTCTTTTTGGCCCTCCGGGGGCGGGAAAAGGGACCCAAGCAGAGTTGATGGTAAAGGAGTTTAATCTAAAACATATCTCTACGGGAGATTTATTAAGAAAGGAGATTGCAGAGGGGACTCCATTAGGTATTAAGGCACAGAAGATTATAGATGCTGGCAATTTTGTTCCCGATAATGTGGTTGTAGGGATGATAGAAAACATTTTTGCAAAGGAGAAAGATGTTAAAGGTTTTATCCTTGATGGGTTTCCACGCACTATTTCTCAAGCTCAAATTTTAGATAAGATACTAAAGGAGAATAACCATGAGATAACTTTAGTTATGAGTTTGTCTATCAAAGATTCTACAATCTTTGACAGAATTTCTTCAAGGGCAAAGGTGGAGGGGAGGCATGATGATGCAGATCCTGCAACAATATTAAATAGAATAGAGACATACCATAAAAAAACCGAACCCTTAATCAATTACTACAAAGAGAGCGGGAAATATATCGAGATAGATGGAGAAAATAGTATAGAGAGTGTCTTTAATAATATTAAATCAGCTCTAAACCAATAATATCAAGCGAATTATGCCTACTACAGATTTTGTAGATTATGTTAAATTACACCTCCACTCCGGTAATGGTGGTAATGGTAGTATGCACCTTCATAGAGAGAAATTTATTGCTAAAGGGGGGCCTGATGGAGGAGATGGTGGTAAAGGTGGAAGCATAATTATTAGAGGGGACAAACAACAATGGACACTAATTAGTCTAAAGTATCGCAAACATATAGATGCAGATGATGGTGGAAATGGTAGTGGGAATCTTTGTACTGGAGCAGATGCTAAAGATATTATTCTAAAAGTGCCATTAGGAACTGTTGCTAAGAATGCAGAAACTGGAGAGGTTATTGGTGAAGTAACAAATGATGGAGATGAATTGGTTATTGTTAAAGGGGGTAGAGGAGGAAAAGGAAATGCTTTTTTTAAGAGTGCTACACGCCAAACTCCTAAATTTGCACAAGAGGGTGAACCGGGAGAAGAAGGGTGGTTTATACTTGAGGTTAAGACACTTGCAGATGTTGGATTAGTTGGATTCCCTAATGCAGGAAAGAGTACACTACTCTCTGTTGTATCTGCAGCGCACCCTAAAGTTGCAGACTATGCTTTTACAACTTTAGAACCGAGTATCGGGATAGTCAGATATTATGATGACAACTCTTTTGTTATGGCAGATATTCCTGGAATCATAGAGGGGGCTCACGCTGGCAAAGGGCTTGGACATAGGTTTTTAAGACATATCGAGAGAAATTCTATATTACTATTTTTAATATCTGCAGAGAATTTAGAAATCTCTAAAGAGTACAACATTTTACTTAAAGAGTTAAAATTATACAATCCAGAACTTCTTGATAAACAGAGAATTTTAGCTGTAACTAAATGCGACCTTCTTGGGGGAGACCAAGAGATAATAAAATCTTTGAAAAGAAAATTGCCAAAGAAGATTCCATCTATCTTTATCTCTTCTGTTACTGGTGAGGGCATTAAAGAGTTAAAGGACTTAATTTGGGAGAAATTACATGATTGATAAAATCCTTGATATTGAAAGAATTATTGTTGTCTATATCAACTCACTCCACACCCAATGGGGAGATAACATAATGTTATTTTTAAGTCATAAGTTATCTTTTATCCCCCTTTACTTAGCTGTTGTACTATTTATATTTTTAAGGAAGAATTTTTATCTCAAATCTGCTTTATATAAAAACAATTGGAAGTATGCACTAATCTTTATAGGGGCAATAGTTGTTACTTTTGTACTTACAGATCAGATTTCGCACTCTATTATCAAACCTTTGGTTTGCAGATTCAGACCTACATACGACCCTTATATTCAAGATCTTTTACATATTCCAGATGGTCGGGGAGGTCTATATGGTTTTGTGAGTAGTCATTCAAGTAACATTTGGGGATTTGCTATAATTTCTTCAATGATAATTAAAAGAAAGCCATACACTATCTGCATATATATATTAGCCTCTTTAGTATGTTTAAGTAGAATATATCTTGGCAGACATTACCTCGGCGATATTTTAGGTGGTCTAATTTTAGGTATAGCTTGTGCTTATTTTGTTTACTACTGCACACAAGTTATAGTGAGAAAAATGAGGAATAATTTTTAGACTAAGATTATGCTCTATATTTCAGATAGTTGTACAAACCCTTATTATAATCTTGCAAAAGAGGAGTTCCTTCTCAAAAATTTTTCTTTACCCATTTTTAGACTTTGGAGAAATGAATCTTCTATTATTGTTGGGGTTAATCAGAATACATTAGCAGAAATAGATTATAATTTTGTGAAAAAGAACAATATAAAGGTTGTAAGAAGGCTCACAGGAGGCGGAGCTGTTTTTCACGATTTAGGAAATTTGAATTTTACTTTTATTCAAGACAAAATTGCGGGGGAGGATACCTCACAAATGTTCAAAAGGTTTACTGCTCCCATATTAGAAGCACTTAATCATATCGGGATAAAAGCCTACCTACAAGGGAGAAATGACCTGCTGATTGATGATAAAAAATTCTCGGGAAATGCTGTTTGCATATATAAAAATAGAGTTCTCCAACATGGAACACTACTTTTTGACTCCTCTATAACCGATTTATCTGCAGCATTAAAATCAAGAGACGAAAAATTTATTGGAAAATCTGTCAAGAGTAATAAGATGAGAGTCACAAATATAAAAGAACATCTGATAAATGTGAACTCTCCTAATTTACCTTCAAAAGAAGATATAAACATTCTTTGGTTCAAAGATTATTTAGAGGATTTTATATGTAATAAAATTAGACAAGAAGAGATTGTAAAATATTCATTATCTGAAGAAGAGGAAAAAGAGGTAGAAGCATTGTATCGGGAGAAATATCTTACAGATAATTGGAATTTTGGGAAATCACCTAACTATTCTACATCTAATATCAAGAAATTTGAAAGTGGATTATTAGAGTTTTATTTTTCTGTTAATAAGGGAATTATAACTGATTTAAAAATATTCGGCGATTACTTTTTTTCTAAACCTACAGAAGAATTTATTGAGTTAATTATTGGCACTCCTCATACACCAGAAGAGATTGAGAAAAAAATAGGCAACCTAAATGTAGGCGCCTATTTCTCAAATATCTCAAAAGAAGATATTGTAAATATGTTTTTTATTTACCAAACTTCTTCTCCTTCATTTTAACAAGTTGTCCTTTTAGAATATCTGTGCAATCTATAACGGCATCTTCAAACGTTTTTGCATTCCTTGAAACAAATAAATCATTGCCAGGTACTTCAAGCCTAATCTTGCACTCCTTATTTAAATTATCAGGAAGTAGAGATAGTGTAACCTCAGCTTGTAAGAAACCATCAAAGAATTTCTCAAGTTTCTCCACTTTCTTGTTCACAAACATAAGAAGCTTTTCATCAGCATCAAACTTAACGGATTGAATTCTAATTTCCATAATAACCTCCATTTTATTGGTTAAACACTATCCAAATTTATAAAAAAAAGGGGAAATATCCTATCATTGAGGTAAAGATTTAGTGTCAAATTCCAAGTAACTTAATTTAGAAAAGTTTACAGCATCGGTGAGTAAAATTTAAGCAGACACTACCTGCATGCTGAGATCTGCCAATAGCATTGCAAAATATATGAAATCACAAGAAGAAAAGTACTAATTTTTAAGCAAATCACAACTCTTTCTTCCCCCTTGGGTGGGCTTTTTTGTAAACTTCTTTTAGTTGCTCAAAAGAGTTGTGTGTGTAAACCTCTGTGGAGGCTAAACTTGAATGACCAAGTACCTCTTTGATACTATTTAGGTCTGCACCATTATTTAATAATGCTGTTGCAAATGAATGTCGTAACATGTGAGGTGATTTCTTCCCACTCAGAGATTTATTGCGAGACAAGAAACTTTTAACTACCCTATTTACAAAAGAGAGGTAAATTGATTCTCCTTTGTTAGATAGGAAAAAATCTTTTGTATTTGAATCTGCTTTAATTTGTTGGATAAATTCCTCTCTTTTTGAGAGGTATCTACCTATTTCATCTGCCAAGCGTGCCACTATTGGAATCTCTCTCTCTTTATCTCCTTTACCTATAATTTTAAAAACACCTCTATCTAAATCTAAATGTGAGAGTTGCAATTTGATTATTTCTCCCCTTCTCATTCCTGTGCCATAAATTAAAGATACTATTAGTCTATCTCTGATCGATATATAATCGTCACCAACATGGGAATCCAAAAGATTACTCATTACTTCCTGGGTATAAAAATTCGGAAGTCTTTTTTTGTTTTTGGGTCTATGTATCTCATTTACAGGGTTATTATTTATTTTCTCGATAGAAATGAGGTATTGGCAGTAAGTACTCAATCCACTCAAATAAAGGTTTACACTTTCGGAGTTTAAGCCAGATTCTAAACAACTTACAACAAAACTTCTTATATGCACAGGCTGCAGTATAGTATAGAACTCATCGCGATAGAGATTTTCTATATACTCCAAAAAACTTATTGCAACGGCTAACTCCCCTTCTTTTTGAATAAATTTTTCATACTCATCGGGATAAATAAAGGAGTAAAATTTTTTAATTGCTGTGGCATAAATAATCTGAGTACGAGAGGAATACCTTTTACGCACTTTTAGATAATCTATAAAATCCTTTATTATTGCCATAAAACAAATATAAAAAAAAGTAGGGCAAGAACCCTACTTAAAAAATCTTTTATGAAAAACTACCAAATTATTTATTCTATTCTACAAGAAATTAAGTAATTATTCCTCACTGATTTGAAGGTGTTTTACATATATAGCTTTCATGACTTGAGCACGCCTCTTAACAGAAGGTTTCTCAAAATTCTTACGATCTCTTAGCTCACGAATGACACCTGTCTTCTCAAATTTACGCTTGAATTTCTTTAAAGCTCTCTCTATATTTTCACCATCTTTGATTGGAACTATAATCATTAAAAACCACCTCCTTTTTTCTATTATTCTCCCCTATAAAGGGGGTACAAAAATAGATATTTTTTCTAAAAATGCAAAAATATTTTCTTTAGTACAGTTTTATTATTACAGTTTAATATATTTATTATATTTGCTAATTATATAATTAAAACAATATTATACACCAATCAAAAATAAACAGTTAAATAAATATTATGGCAGAGAAATTATTTACTGAGTTTCCTCCTGTTCAAAAGCAAGTTTGGGAGGATGCTATAATTAAGGATTTGAAAGGTGCCGATTACGATAAAAAGCTTGTATGGAGAACATTAGAAGGCTTCTCTGTACAACCGTACTACCGTGCAGAAGACCTTAAAGGGCTTAAATTGGTAGGTGGAAAAGCTGGGGTATTCCCTTATGTAAGAGGTACTAAAGACAACAACGCTTGGTTGATTCGCCAAGACTATCTTGTTAAAGACAACTTTAAGAAAGCCAATTCTTTAGCTTTAGACGGAATGATGAAAGGAGTTACTGCTGTTGGCTTTGATATGTCTGAGACTGAAAAGGTTACAAAGGCAGATCTTAAAACATTACTTAAAGATATAGAGCTTACAGCTGTTGAAGTTAATTTCAAAGGTTGTAAAGAAATATCTCTTCTTAAATCATTTATCTCTATTGTAGAAGAGAGTAAAGTTAAAGCCTCTTCTGTGAGGGCATCATTTGATTATGACCCTCTTAAAGAGTTAAACTCAATAGGAGAGTACAATGCGAAGGAGGCTACTAAACTATTAACCAAGGCTATAGAGCTTGTTAAAAATTACACAAATATCAGAGTTATTGGCGTTTATCCATATTCATTTAACGATGCAGGAAGTAACATTTGCCAAGAGTTAGCTTATGGTATGAATATGGGTAGTGAATATCTTAACCTACTCAAAGAAGCTGGTATCAAGATAGATGAAGCAGTTAAAAGAATCAAATTTACATTCGCTATTGGTGGAGTTTATTTTATGGAAATAGCTAAATTCCGTGCTGCCAGAGTTCTATGGGCTAATATCGCTAAAGCTTACGGTGCAAAAGATATTAATTGTAAAATAAAGGTTCACGCTGTAACAAGTGTTTGGAATCAAACTGTTTATGACCCTTATGTAAACATGTTAAGAGATACAACAGAGGCTATGAGTGGTGCTATAGGTGGCGTAGATTCTATGGAAGTTCTCCCATTTGACCATGCCTATAGAAAACCAGGTGAGTTCTCTAACAGAATTGCAAGAAATGTTCAATCATTACTTTTGGATGAGTCTCATTTTGATAAAGTTGTTGATCCGGCTGCAGGTTCATACTACATAGAAGAACTTACAG
This sequence comes from uncultured Bacteroidales bacterium, assembly GCA_946545765.1. Lineage (GTDB taxonomy): Bacteria > Bacteroidota > Bacteroidia > Bacteroidales > UBA932 > Egerieousia. The sequence continues at coordinate 17,563 of CAMNNS010000016.1, forward strand.
ATGCAGTTGCTAAAACTTCTTGGGATTTATTTAATCAAATAGAGGATAAAGGTGGATATGTAGAGGCTTTTAAAGAAGAAATAATCCAAAACTCTATTAAAGAGACCTCAGCTAAAAGAGATGTAAATATAGCTACAAGAAAGGATACATTACTTGGTACTAATCAATTCCCTAACTTTACAGAGGTTGCTGAAAAAGAGGTTACTAAAAAAGTTGTTACTCGTAAGGCTGCCCCTAAGAAGAGTGGTAATATGATAGGAAGACCACTTGAGGTTTACAGAGGGGCACAAGCTTTTGAAGCGCTAAGGTTTAAGACCGATAAAGCAGCAAAACGCCCTAAAGCTTATATGGTAACTTATGGTAATCTTGCCATGTGTAGAGCAAGGGCACAATTTGCATGTAACTTCTTTGCTGTAGCTGGTTTTGAAGTTATAGATAATAATAGATTCAACTCACCTGAAGAGGGAGCTAAAGCTGCCCTTAAAGCTAAAGCAGATATTGTTGTTGCCTGCTCTTCAGACGATGAATATGCTAACGAAGTTCCTCAAATTGCAAAGATTATCGGCAAGAAAGCACTTGTAGTTGTTGCTGGAGATCCCGCTTGCAAAGATGATCTTAAAGCACAAGGAATAGATAGATTTATCAGTGTTAAAAGCAATGTTCTTGAGACTCTTACAGAGTATCAAACAAAACTTGGAATAAAATAAGGAGGAATTAGTTATGCGTCCAAAATTTTCTAAATTAGTATATAAAGATAGCACAGCACCAGATGTAAAATTAAAGGATACTATCTGGAATACCGCAGAAAAAATAGCTGTAAAAACTAATTATACAGCAAAAGATCTTGAGGGGATGGAACACCTTAATTATGCAGCAGGTGTAGCCCCTTTCTTGAGAGGTCCTTATAGCACAATGTATGTTCAAAAACCTTGGACTGTAAGACAATATGCTGGTTTCTCTACTGCAGAAGAATCAAATGCTTTCTA
>CAMNNS010000017.1 GCA_946545765.1 uncultured Bacteroidales bacterium
TATGATAAATATAATTAAAAACGTTAATATTAAAGATTTTACTTTTCCAACTTATCGCGATACAATTTTACACTATAATTTGGACAGCATAGTAGTTTCATCAACAAGTGCTGGTGGGAAAACTCCTATTGCATTTTCTAATATCTCTAAAGAGAGCATAAAAAAAGAGGCTCATTCTCATTCTATGCCACAAATACTTGGTTTTCAGCCATCTGTTGTAGCAACTACAGAAGGGGGACTTGGTTTAGGTTATAGTAAGTTTTCTGTAAGGGGTAGTAATTCATCGAGAACAAATATTACCCTAAATGGAATCTCTATAAATGACGGTGAAAGTCAAGAGGTTTTCTGGGTTAATATGCCATCTGTTAGTGGAGTTTTACAATCTGTCCAATTGCAAAGAGGTTTAGGGACATCGGTGAATGGTCCCGGTGCTTTTGGAGCAACAATGAATATGATAACACTCTCTCCATTAGATAAATATTATGGAAATTTTGATTTTTCTATAGGCTCTTTTAGTACATACCTCTCTTCTGTTGGTTTAGGAAGTGGTACTATGAATCTTGGGCAAAATAATAGGCTATCTATTGATGCAAAATATTCATGGGGTAAGACTAAAGGATATATAAGAAATGCAAAAGCAGACCTAAATTTTCTATTTTTCCAAACACAATGGGAGAATAAGAATAATATGTTGAGATTCATTTATATCCTCGGCGATCAATCTACAGGTATTACATGGGAGGGTTGCCCAATAGATATTTATAAAACTAATAGAAAATATAATAGTGCAGGTGAGTATTTTGATGATAACGACAATATCCATTATTACAAAAATGAAACAGATAATTATACTCAAAATCATTTGCAACTCCATTATGTTCACGAATTTAATAATTATTTAAATTTATTATCTACTCTCCATTTTACAAAAGGAGATGGTTATTATGAGAATTATAAATACAACCAGAAATTCTCAAAATATAATTTAGATAATCAGACAATTGGTGGTGTTACTTATAGTAAAAGTGATTTTATCATTCGCCAGCTAATGGATAATAAATATTATGCTGCTGCCCTCACATTAAGCTACAATAAACAATCTTTAAGAATTAACGCAGGTGTTAATTTTTCTCATTATGATGGAGACCATTTTGGGAGACTGCTTTGGAGTAAGTATAATGCAAATATCCCCCAAAATTACAATTGGTACGATAATAACGGTAATAAATTAGATATAAGTTATTTCTCTAAGGCAGAGATAGATATAACCGATAAAATTACTGCTTATGTAGATGTTCAATTTAGAGATATAGAGTATAAATTAAAAGGTTTTGATAAAGATTTTGTAGATATTACTAACAAGTCAAATTACACATTCTTTAATCCTAAAGGGGGAGTGAATTTTAATATTGATAATATAAACACACTCTATTTTTCTTTTGGTGTAGGTCATAGAGAGCCAAGCCGTAGCGATATTAAAGAATCTATCAAAGCAAATAAAGAGAAAGAGCTTAAAAAAGAGAGGATGTTTGATTATGAGTTAGGATACAAACTTAATTTAGAGAGATTTTCTGCAAATCTAAACTTGTATGCTATGGAGTATAAAAATCAACTTGTGGCTACCGGTAGGCTAACAGAATCGGGTTATGTTATTCAGGAAAATATACCAAATAGTTATAGAAGAGGGGTTGAATTGATAACAAATTATAGAGTAATGTCATCGATTCTAATTGGTGCAAATGCAACATTTTCAAAAAATAAATTAAAGAACTATACTCTATATACAGATACTTTTGATAATGAGACAGATTGGAAGAGTTTGCCTCAGACAAAAACTTTCCTAAAGAAATCTAATCTTACATTATCTCCCGAGTTGATTGCTATGGGTGTTGTAACTTTTATTCCCTTTGAAGAATTTAATATATCTCTGAATATGAAATATGTAGGCAGACAATATTTAGATAATTCATCTTTAGATATTGCTAAAGTTCCTGCTTATTATGTTATGGGAGCAAATCTTTCTAAAAAGGTTAGATTATCTAAAAAAACAAATATGACTATCTCTTTAACGATAGATAACCTCCTTAATAACAAGTATTATTCTTATGGTTGGATTTATAGGGCAATCTTTGCAAATGGGGCAAAAGATTATATAGAAAAAGGGGTATATTCCCAAGCGACTACTCATTATATAGCACGACTTTCGTTTGAATTTTAATTTGATTAGTTACATTGACATATAAATATTAATTCATCAAGAGTTCCAAGAAAACACCTTGACTTATCGACGACATAGAATCCTTAGAGGAATGTTATAATTGTAATAATTTTGTTTGAATAATATAGAAAACACCGATATAACAAGAAAATTTTAGAATGGATTACATTAAACTATTTGAAATTTTTACCCTAATAACTGGAGTGATATATTTGATATTAGAGATTAAACAACATAACTCTATGTGGGTGTTAGGAATTCTAACTTCTACTACAGCTCTATTTCTTTTTGGATATGAGAAAGTTTATGCCTCTATGTTGTTAAATCTCTACTATGTAATTATTTCGTTTATAGGTTATTATCAATGGAAGAAAGATTCTAAAAGATTAAAGGAGAATTTGAATTCTCTGAATGGTAATTCAGAGAAAAGTGTTATTATTCATTTAAATAGGCTTAATGTAAAGACGATATTAATAAGCACTTTTGTCCTAATAATAGGTACCCTTTTTCTATCTAAATTGTTAAATTATATTGGGGGAGAAATGACAATTTTAGATGCTTTTGTTACTACATTGAGTGCAATAGCAACTTTTTGGTTAGCAAAATCTTATAAAGAACAATGGCTTTTATGGATTTTGGCAGACGCTTTTTCCTCTTACCTTTGTATATCTCAAGAATTATATTTACTTTCTGTTCTATACTTTATCTATTGCCTCTCCGCAATATATGGCTATATCCATTGGACCAAAAAGGGGCTTTATATTTAAATTTTGTTTTTTGCTTTGGTAGAATTAGATTTGTAAGAAAAAAAGAAAATGGCAAATTTTGACTCTATATTTTTAATATTTCTTATCCTCTTTTTAATTGGGGTTGTTGTTCTAATTGCTTTAGCACTTTCGCAAAAGAAAGACTTTAACTCTTTTTTAAATCAAACACTATCTTATCGCGATAGGCTTGAACAAAAGTTAAAAGATTTTCATAAAGAGAATAAAGATGATTATCAGAGAGCTCAAAATTCTCATCGAGAGGAACTTTCTGCAAATATAAAAGCCTTTAATGATTCTTTTAAAACCGGAGTCGGTTTATTGTCTGAGAATCAAAAGAATCAGTTGGAGAATTTGCAAAAATCTCAAGAAAAGAGATTGGAATCGATTGAGAAATCTCAACAAGAAAGGCTTGATGAAATTAGAAAAACTGTAGAAGAGAAATTAGATAAAACATTGGCAGATCGTCTTGGTAAAAGTTTTGAAACTGTTAGTAAACAGCTTGAGGGGGTTCAAAAAGGTCTCGGAGAGATGAAGAATCTCGCCGATGATGTTGGTGGATTAAAGAAAGTTTTAAGTAATGTCAAAATGAGAGGCGGAGTTGGTGAGATGCAATTAAAAATGTTGTTAGAACAATATCTCGCTCCCGGTCAATATGAGGCAAATGTTAAAACTAAGAAAGGGAGTAATGATAATGTGGAGTTCGCGATAAAATTTCCGGGTGCAGATGGCAAACATGTTTGGCTCCCTATAGACTCGAAGTTCCCTCAAGACAAATATGAACACCTTGTAAATGCTTATGATTTAGGTGATAAAGAACAAATTGAATTATGCAGAAAAGATTTGGAATCTGCTATAAAAAAGAATGCTAAAGATATATCCGATAAATATTTAGATGTTCCTAACACTACAAGATTTGCCATTATGTTTTTACCGTTTGAAGGTCTTTATGCAGAGGTAGTAAGGAATAATATATTATTAGATCAGATCCAAAAGAGTTATAATGTCTCTGTTGCAGGTCCTACAAATTTAGCCGCTTTATTAACAAGTTTCCAATTAGGTTTCCAAACTTTGGCAATTCAAAAGAGAGGTGATGAAGTGTGGAAAACCCTTGGGGCTGTCAAAGCTGAATTTGAACAATTCGGTGGAATGTTAGAAAAAGCTAAAGGTAAGATAGAAGGTGGTTTAAGGGATATAGATAAGTTGATGACCACAAGAACAAATGTTATAAATAGAAAATTAAAAGATGTCGCTGTGTTAGATTCGTCTGAAGAATTTCTTAATATTTCACATCAAGTAGAGTAAGATAGTTTATCTCTCTGTTGTACTCTTTTACTTATATTTTGAGTATATTTGCGACAATAAAACTATTACACAATGATATTAGTAGCAGATAGTGGCTCAACTAAAGTAGATTGGGTTGCAATTAAAAAAGATGGTACAACGATTTCTGTAAAAACATCTGGTATAAATCCTCTATTTATAACTCAAGAAGAGATTCTTAACATTTTAAGAGTTAATCTTTTACCCGCTTTTGGTAATGAGGTAGAAAAAGTATATTTCTATGGAGCTGGAGTTGTTTCAGATTCTATGAATTCAGATTTAGAATTAGCTTTTAAACAAGTATTTCCAAATGTTGCATGCTATGCTGCATCTGACATTTTAGCTGCTGCAAAGGCATTATGCGGCGATAATCCAGGGATTGCTTGTATAATTGGTACAGGTGCTAATTCTTGTTTTTATGATGGAAAACAGATGGCAGAGCATGTGAATGCAGGTGGTTTTATCTTGGGTGATGAAGCAAGTGGTGGCTATTTTGGGAAAAGATTAGTTTCTGATTTTATTAAAGGGTTACTCCCTAAAGAGTTAGAAAATAAATTTGTTGAACAATATCAGTTAGATTATCTTAAAATTGTAGATAAGGTTTATAAACAACCTATGCCAAACAGATTCCTTGCTTCGTTTTCATACTTCATAGAAGAGAATAGAGAGAATCCTTATATTCAATCACTTTTAAAAAGTGGTTTTAAAGATTTTATAGAGAGAAATATTTATAGTTACAATTATAAAGAATATCCTATTAATATAGTAGGTTCTATTGGATATATTTTTAAAGATGAGCTAATTAGTGTGGCAGATTCTTTAGGTGTTAAAGTTGGCAACATACTTAAATCTCCAATAGACGGTTTAGTGAATTATCATAAAGAAAAATATCTTTCTGAATAGATAACTTTCTTTTATAATACAAAATATTATGAGTTTAAGAGTTACAGAACAATCATCTAACTACTCAGATTTGGATAAAATGTCCACATTAGAGTTGTTAGAAGGTATGAACGCAGAAGATAAGGCTGTTCCTATTGCAGTTGAGAAATGTATCCCTCAAATAGAGAAATTTGTTAATGAATTGGTTGACAGAATGAAAAAAGGGGGAAGATTATTTTATCTCGGTGCTGGAACAAGTGGTAGATTAGGGATATTAGATGCTTCTGAAATTCCACCAACATATGGTGCACCTTACGATTTAGTAATTGGTTTAATTGCAGGAGGCGATTCTGCAATTAGAAAAGCGGTAGAAAATGCTGAAGATGATTACAATATGGGATGGGAAGATTTACAAAAATATAATATAGGAGGGTATGATTCTGTTGTAGGTATAGCAGCAAGTGGTTCAACTCCTTATGTTGTTGGGGCTTGTGAAATGGCAAACAAACAAGGTCTTTTAACTGCTTGTGTTACTTGTAATCCCGATGCAAAAGTTACAAAAGTTGTAAAATATCCTATAGTTGCAATAGTGGGTCCAGAGTTTGTAACCGGCTCAACAAGAATGAAATCGGGAACAGCTCAAAAACTAATTTTAAATATGATATCTACATCAACTATGATTAAACTTGGACATGTAAAAGGTAATAAGATGGTTGATATGCAGTTAAGTAATGCAAAATTAGTAGATAGAGGAACTCGAATGATAATGGACGAGACAAAGATTGAGGATTATGAGTTAGCAAAATCATATCTTATAAAATTTGGTTCTGTTAGGCGTGCTGTTGATGCTTACAATAGTGGAAAATAATATAAATATTGATGTTTAAATCTAATTACTCATCTATATTATTAGAAAAGGCTGTGGAACAATTCTCAACGCTCCCAGGTATAGGTAAAAAGAGTGCCCTTAGAATGGCATTGTTTCTACTTAATCAACCGAAAGAGAATGTAGAGAAATTCGCAAGTGCTTTTCTCGATTTTAGAGAAAATATTAAACATTGCAAAGTTTGTAATATGATCTCTGATACAGAATTTTGCCCTATTTGTTCAGATAACAGAAGAGATAAAACTATTATTTGCGTTGTTGAGAGTGTTAGAGATGTTTTAAGTATAGAAAACACCGATAAATATAATGGTGAATATCATGTACTTGGAGGAATAATATCTCCAATGGATGGTATAGGCCCCTCAGATTTATATATAAATGAATTAGAAGATAGGGTATCTAAAGGCTCTATAAATGAGGTAATTTTAGCTCTCTCTACAAGTATGGAAGGTGAGACAACTTCTTATTATTTATTTAAAAAATTATCCAAATATGGAGTTAAGATAACTACTATTGCTCGTGGTGTTGCTTTTGGCGATGACTTAGAATATACAGATGAGATAACTCTCTCTAAATCTATAGAAAACAGACAAATCTTTAAACAATAAATTATGAATTCAAACACCCTCCTTATAACTTTTTTAATCTATACTGCAATATTATTTGTAATTGCGTGGTTCACATCGAGAAAATCAGATAATAATACATATTTTACCGGAGAGCGTAAATCTAATTGGTTCTTAGTTGCTTATGGTATGATTGGTGCCTCTTTGAGTGGTGTATCGTTTATGAGTGTTCCAGGTAATGTTTATAATGAGAGGTTTTATTATTTACCAATGCTTATTGGTATGATTGGCGGTTACGCAATAATTGCCTTAGTTCTTCTTCCTCTCTATTTTAAGATGAATTTAACCTCTATTTATTCCTATTTAGATAAAAGATTTGGAAACTTTAGTTATAAAACAGGTGCATCATTTTTTATCCTCTCAAGACTTCTTGGTGCAACTGTCAGAACATTTTTAGTTGTCTTTGTAATATATAATTTTATTTTAAAGCAAGCAGGTGTATCATTTGAAATAGCTGCTATACTATTTGTACTCATCGCGATATTATACACGATGAGAGGTGGTATTAAGACTTTAATATGGACAGATACAATTCAGACAACTTTTATGATAGTATCTATTATTGTCTCGTTAATTTTTATCTGCAAAGGTATGAATTGGAGCTTCGGCGATATGTTATCTAATGTACACTCCTCTTCTTATTCAGATATATTTAATACCGATTTTAATTCTAATACAAATTGGCTTAAGAGATTTCTAAGTGGTTTAGTTGTTCCGATTGCTATGTCGGGTTTAGATCAGGCTATGATTCAAAAAAGTTTGAGTTGTAAAAATGCAAAAGAATCTCAAAAAAATATGATGACCTCAGTTGCGATGATGATACCAGTAAATATCCTCTTCTTATCTATCGGAGCTGTTTTGGCTATTTTTATTCAATCTAATCCCGATTTGTTGAGTAGCGTAACCTCTCTCTCGGGTGGAATTGAAGCGGATAAAATTTTCCCAACAGTAGCTTTTAGCCTCAAACCGATTGTTGGAATTGTCTTTTTTATTGGTCTAATATCAGCTGCTTACCCATCTTGTGCAAATGCAATTACTTCACTCACTACCTCTGCATGTATTGATTTAGTCGGTATCGAGAGTAAGAAATGGGATGATAAAAAGAAGAAAAAAACAAGACTTTACATAAATATTTTAATGGCATTATTATTTGTTCTCCTAATAATTGCTTTTAATTATCTTAAAAATGATGCCGTTATAAATATGGTTTATACTATAGCATCTTATACTTATGGTCCGTTATTGGGGTTATTTATGTATGGTATAATAACTAAATTACCAACAGTGGATAAGGCAGTTCCAATTATTTGTATCTTATCTCCTTTAGTTTGTTATTTTATCCAAACAAAGATTTTTGATTTTGGTTTTGCCCTTATATTAGTTATTGCTCTATTAACTTTTGCTCTACTTGCTTTGTTTTCTTTGTTTTCAAAGAAAAAATAATAATTTTGTAGTCCGTAATCTTACAATTCTTGATATGTCTAACGAGCAAACAATAAAGGAGGCTGGAGTATGATTAAGGTTTTTTACAAATCTAAGGGGCAGATTCTAACTACCTCAGATATTAAAGAATTAACTGAGAATTTAGGTTTTGATGATGTTTTATGGATAGATTTGTATCAACCCGAAAGTATAGAAAATCAAGTAGTTGAAGAGTTTCTTGAAACAACATTGCAAAGTCGTGCACAAGCAGAGGAGATCGAGAGTTCTTCTCGTTATTCAGAGAGCGACAACGCTATATTTGCCAATACAGACTTTATCTCACCAGGTCCTGATTCTTATACAGAAGAGTCGGTATCATTTGTTATATCGGAAGGTGTACTTGTTACAACAAGACAAGCCCCTCTTAGAACTATAACAGAGTTTCAAAAAAGGATGAGTTTTTCATATAAGCTATATCCTACCGGTTATCATATTTTTGTTGCTATTATGGAGAATAGGGTAGATTTAGATGCAGATATGATAGAGGTGATGGCTAAAGAGATTGAGTCTTTTGGTAAAAAAGTAAGCTACGCAAAAAAAGTAAATAATGATTTTCTCCTTAATATCAATAAGATGCAAGAAAATACTATGATGGTTAGGGAGAATATTGTAGATAAGCAGAGAATTGTTACTGCAATTACACGAAGCAATAAATTTCCAAGCGATATTCGTCCAAGATTAGATGTTTTGGTTAATGATATTGCCTCTCTTTTGAATCATACTAACTTTAATTTTGAAAGGCTTGAATATCTGCAAAATACTGTTTTGGGTTTAATCAATGTTGAGCAGAATAAAATAATGAGGCTTCTTACATTTATCTCTCTTTTATTTATGCCCCCTACCTTAATATCAGGTATATATGGTATGAATATTAAACTCCCAATCTTTGGAGAAGCTTTTGGGTTGAGAGATTTTTTTATAGTTGTCTCAGTCATGCTTATATCTGTTCTTATAGCTTCATTCTTATTTAGAAATAAAAAATAAATATTACAAATATGAAATATACACTAATTCTTATGTTAGGTGCTACTCTATTATTGCACAGTTGTAAAGGTGAAGATAGTTCTAAAAATGACCAATTTATCGGGAAACAACAGATTACTCTAAAATCAGATTTAATGACTCCTGAAGCATTATGGGCTATGGGACGTATAGGCTCTGTAAGTGTTTCTCCTAAAGGAGATAAGATTCTTTATTCTGTTTCTTATTATAGCGTTTCTGAGAATAAATCTCATAGTGTGATTTATGTTATGAACTCTGATGGCTCAGAAAATAAGATGCTTACAAAAAGTGTAAAGAGTCAATTTGCCCCTAAGTGGATTAACGGCGGAGATAAAATTGCTTATCTAAGTGCTGAGAAAGAGATGACAAGTTTATATACTATGAATCCCGATGGCTCTGATGTTAAGGAGATTACTGGTTCTGTCTTTGATATTGAAGATTATCTCTTCTCTCCCGATGAGAGCAAAGTTATCTTAATCTCTCAAATACCTTATGAGAATACAGTAATAAAAGGTAGCAGTAAATATTCAGATCTTCCTAAAACAACAGGATTGGTTGTAAATGAGTTACTTCATAAACATTGGGATGAATGGGTAGAGTCTATTCCTCACCCTTTTGTTGCCGATTTTAATGGTGAGACTCTCTCTAATATTAAAGATATATTGGAGGGTGAACCGTATGAATGTCCTATTAAACCTTTTGGTGGCGCAGAACAATTAGCTTGGAGTCCTGATGGTAAGTTTATAGCTTACTCGTGCAAAAAAATGGAAGGTAGAGATTATGCTATTAGCACAGATACTGATATTTATGAGTATGAGATTGCCACAGGAAAATCTTACAACAGATGTAAACCTGAAGGGTATGTAAGGGCAGAGGTTGAATACGATATATCGTTGAGCAAACAACGAGTTAATCAACCATATATAGTAGATGGAAAAACTATAGATTGTAATATGGGGTATGATACCAACCCTTCATATAGCCCCGATGGGAAAAATCTTTCTTGGCTCTCTATGGAAAGAGATGGTTATGAGAGTGATAGAAATAGATTATGTATTTTAAATAGAGAAAGTGGTGAGAAAAAGTATATTACTGAATCTTTTGAAAGTGGAGTTGATGACTATATTTGGCAAGATAATTCAAACCTCTATTTTATAGGAGTTTGGCATGGAAAAGCTCATATTTATTCAACAAATTTATCGGGAGAGGTAAAACAAATTACCTCTGGACAATATGATTACGCATCATTAGATTTATTAGGGGAAGATATTGTTGCTAAACGCCACTCTATGAGTGAACCCGATGATATTTATATAGTAAATCCTCAAGGTGAGGCTAAACAGATTTCATTTGAGAATCAAGAAATATTATCTCAATTAGCTAAAGGTGAGGTTAAAGAGAGATGGACAAAAACATCAGATAATAAACAGATGTTAAGCTGGGTAATCTACCCACCACATTTTGATCCATCTAAAAAATACCCTACATTACTCTTCTGTGAAGGTGGTCCTCAGAGTCCCGTAAGCCAATTCTGGAGTTATAGATGGAATTTCCAAATTATGGCTGCTCATGGCTATATAATAATTGCTCCTAACCGTAGAGGTCTGCCAGGTTTTGGAATGGATTGGTTAGAACAAATTAGTGGAGATTATGCGGGACAATGTATGAAAGATTATTTGTCTGCTATAGATGATATTGCAAAAGAAGATTATGTAGATAAAGATAGATTGGGTTGTGTGGGAGCAAGTTTTGGCGGTTTCTCCGTATATTGGTTAGCAGGAAATCATAATAAGAGATTTAAAGCTTTTATTGCTCACGATGGTATGTTTAATTTTAACCAACAATACCTTGAAACAGAAGAGATATGGTTTACTAATTGGGATTTAGGTGGAGCATATTGGAGAAAGGATGATAAAACTGCTCAAAAGATATATTCTAATTCTCCTCATCTATTTGTAGATAAGTGGGATACTCCAATTTTATGTATCCATGGTGAGAAAGATTATAGAATCTTAGCATCACAAGGAGAGAGTGCCTTTAATGCAGCAAGATTGAGAGGAATACCAGCACAATTATTATTATATCCTAATGAAAATCACTGGGTATTGAAGCCTCAAAATGGTATTTTATGGCAAAGAACATTTTTTGAGTGGTTAGATAAATGGCTAAAGAATTAGGCTATAATAGATTATTCGTTACTTTATCTGCCTGTTTAGGTTGTGCCTTCTTTGGGATTACAATGTACTTTTGGGGTACAATGTTACCTGTAGTGGGTGCAGATATAGAGAATGTTAGTTCACTCCCATGGTTATTGACATTAGGAATAATTATAGGTACAATAACTTGTGGGAGTGTTGTAGATAGATATGGTTATAAGTATCTGTTAATTATCAGTTCTCTCTCCCTTTCTATTGGGCTCGTTCTTTTTGCTTTTACAAGTGATTTTAAACTATTAGTCCTCTCCGCTATTTTAATCGGTGCTGGCGGTGGCATTTTGAATAGCGAAACAATTGCCATAATATCAGATATATATGATGATGCCAAGAGGGGTGTAATGCTTAGTATATTAGGTGGTTCATATTGCTTAGGCTCATTGATATGGACTTTTGTATGTAGGTTATTAGTAAAAGATCCTTTTCTTCCAATCATTTGGTCTTCAGCTATTATATTTATTTTATCGGTATTATTTATATTTATAAAATTTCCTAAAGCAAAGATTGCTAAAGGTGAAGATTTCTCTTTTAATAAGTTTCTATATCTTATTAAGAATAAATTACTTTTAATAGTCTCATTTGTTTTATTTTTCCAAGGTATGGTGGAGGCAATTAGTGCAAACTACTCTACTTCTTATTTAACCCAAGTGGAAGGGGGGATTTCTAAGGAAATAGCACTTACTACCTTGATTTTTATGACAATAGGAATGACAATTGGTAGGTTTTCTTTACCTCTTTTTATTAAACTCTTCACCGATAAGGTATCCCTATTTATATTTTTGTCTGTAGCTTTTACTGGTGCTTTACTCCAAAAGTTCTATCCAACCTCGGCTACAGTTTCAATTATATCAATGACTATAATTGGCTTTGGTATAGGTTCTACAGCACCTATTATTTTTAACTATTTAGGTAAAGTGTTTAAAAAATATTCTGGAATTGCCGTATCTATTGTTGTAGTTGTTGCACAAGGTGGTATGCTTGTAGGGAATTTTGCTATAGGTAAATTATTTGAAGGTAATTGTTTATACTTAGGTACTTATAAATTATTTCCTATTATATTATCTGTTTTAATTCTTATCGTAATACTATCATTTCCATTTGTAGTTACTACATCAAATAATCTAAAAGATAAAAAGCTCGATTTATAACCCTTTTTATCGCCATTTCATTTGCAGATTTGGTATATAATTATTGATGAAAAAAATCTCTGAAAAAGGTTTGGATAGATTAAGATTTTTATACAAATTTGTAAGATTCTTATAGATATAAAGAAAAATTATAAATAATAAATTATTAAAATATGAGACAAATTATTGAATGTGTCCCTAATTTTAGCGAGGGACGGAATAGAGAAATAATAGACAAAATTGTAGAAGCAATTGCATCTGTTAAAGTTTTAGATAATGGAGTAGAAGAGAGAGTTAAAGTTCTTGATGTAGATCCAGGAGAGGCTACTAACAGGACTGTTGTTACTTTTGTTGGTACTCCTAAAGCTGTTTTAGAGGCTGCTTTTGAGGGTGTTAAGAGAGCGGGTGAACTTATTGATATGTCTGTTCATCATGGAGCCCATCCACGTAGTGGAGCTACAGATGTTTTACCCCTAATTCCTATTTCTAACATTACTTTAGAAGAGTGTGGTAAGTTGGCTCAAGGGTTAGCAAAACGAATATATGAAGAGTTGGAAATACCTTGTTATTGTTATGAAGCTGCTGCTCAAAAGCCAGAGAGAAAAAATCTTGCAGTTTGTAGAGCAGGTGAGTATGAAGCTCTTCCAGAGAAAATGTCCGATCCTGAGCGTATGCCAGATTTTGGTCCTGGTAAATTTACAGAAAGGGCTGCCAAATGTGGAGCAACAAATGTGGGTGCGAGAAATTTCTTAGTAGCTGTCAATTATAATTTGAATACTACTTCAACAAGAAGAGCTATGGCAGTTGCATTTGATGTAAGGGAAAAAGGTCGTCAGATGAGAGAAGGGGGTAAATTGACAGGCAAGATTCTTAAAGATGAAAATGGTAAAACTTTGTGGCAACCGGGTACTTTAAAAGGTTGCAAAGCTATTGGTTGGTTTATCGATGAGTATGGTATTGCACAAGTATCAATGAATATTACAGATATTAGTGCTACATCTTTACATAAAGCATATGAAGAGGTTTCAAGAGCCGCTTCTGCTCGTGGTCTAAAAGTTACTGGTGCAGAGATAGTTGGTCTTGTTCCAAAAAGTGTTTTATTAGATGCAGGTAGATTTTATTTAGAAAAGCAACAACGCTCTACCGGTATCAGCGAAGAGGAGAATATGAAAATAGCTGTTAAGTCTATGAGTTTAGATGATTTAAAACCATTTAATCCTAAAGAGAAAGTTATTGAATATTTAATGGAAGATGAGGCAGAATTGGCTATAAAAGAGAGACTTATTAGAATGACATGTAAAGGTTTTGCTAATGAAACAGCATCTGAATCTCCTGCTCCCGGTGGCGGTTCTATTTCTGCATATATGGGTGCTTTAGGTGCTGCATTATCTACTATGGTTGCAAACTTATCATCTCATAAGAGGGGTTGGGATGAGCGTTGGAAAGAGTTCTCTGATTGGGCTGATAAAGGGCAAAAACTTATGAATGAATTACTTGCATTAGTTGATGAAGATACGGCAGCATTTAATAAAATAATGGATGTTTTCTCTATGCCTAAATCTTCTGATGAAGAGAAAATGGCAAGGGCAAAAGCTTTAGAGGAGGCAACTCTTTACGCAACAGAAGTTCCTTTACGCACTGTTAAAGCTTCATACAAAGTATTTGAAATTGCAAAAGAGATGGCAAATAATGGCAATCCTAATTCTGCTTCCGATGCAGGAGTAGGGGCAATTGCAGCTCGTGGTGCAGTATTAGGTGCAGCATTAAATGTTCATATAAATGCTGTTGGCTTAGAGGACAAAGTAAAAGCAAAAGAGCTTATGGATGAGGCGGATAAACTTGTTGCACTTGCTAATAAAGAGGAGAGTGAAATTATATCTATAGTTAATAATAAAATTAATTCATAATCTATTAAATCTTTAAATTCAAGGTATATGAATAAATTCCAAGAAGAGATATTAGCCGGTATTCCGAATTTTCTTCCAGAAATTAAACCTTATGATAATGAGATAAATCACGCTCCAAAGCGTAAGGATATCTTAACAGATAATGAGAAAAAACTTGCTCTTAAAAATGCTTTAAGATATTTTCCTAAAAACCTTCATAAGGAATTAGCTCCCGAATTTGCTCAAGAGTTAAAAGATTATGGGCGTATATATATGTATAGATACCGCCCTGATTATGAAATGTATGCAAGACCTATCGATGAATATCCTGCAAAGAGTAAACAAGCTGCTGCTATAATGGCAATGATTCAAAATAATTTAGACCCTCGTGTTGCTCAACATCCTCATGAGTTAATAGTTTATGGTGGGAACGGTGCTATTTTTCAGAATTGGGCTCAATATCGCCTTACTATGCAGTATCTTGCTAATATGACTGATGAACAAACTTTGTCTATGTATTCTGGGCATCCGATGGGTTTATTCCCTTCTAATTTTGATGCTCCAAGGGTTGTGGTTACCAATGGTATGGTTATTCCTAACTATTCTAAACCAGATGATTGGGAAAGGTTTAATGCTTTAGGAGTATCACAGTATGGTCAGATGACAGCAGGTTCATATATGTATATTGGACCTCAAGGGATTGTCCATGGTACAACTATTACTGTTATGAATGCTGCTCGTAAACAGTTAAAGTCTAAAGGATTACCCGGTACAAAAGAGAATATGAAAGGGATGCTATTTATTACCGCCGGTCTTGGTGGTATGAGTGGTGCGCAACCTAAAGCTGGTAATATTGCTGGAGTTGTTAGTGTTACAGCAGAGATAAATCCACTTGCTGCTATTAAGAGACATGAACAAGGTTGGGTTGATGAATTAGAATATAGTTTGGATAATTTAATACCGCGAATTAAACAAGCGATTCAAAATAAAGAGGTAGTCTCTATTGCTTTTGTTGGTAATGTTGTTGATTTATGGGAAAGACTTGCCGAAGAGGATATAAAAGTGGATATGGGTTCAGACCAAACTTCTCTACACAATCCTTGGGCAGGAGGTTATTATCCAGTTGGTTATACATTAGAAGAGAGTAAAAAAATGATGGCTGAAGAGCCAGAAAAATTTAAAGAGGCTGTACAAGAATCTTTGCGTAGGCAAGTTGTCGCGATAAATAAATTAAGTTCTAATGGGATGTATTTTTTTGATTATGGGAATGCATTTTTGTTAGAGTCTTCACGAGCGGGTGCAGATATTATGAATAAAGAAGGTCTATTCCGCTACCCTTCTTATGTTCAAGATATTATGGGACCTCTTTATTTTGATTATGGTTTTGGTCCTTTCCGTTGGGTTTGTATGAGTGAAGATCCTGAGGACCTTGCAAAAACAGATGCTATTGCTGTTAGAGTTCTTAAAAAAGAGTCTTCTACTTCACCCGATGAGATTAAAGGACAAATGGAAGATAATATTCATTGGATAGAAGAGGCTGGTAAAAATAAACTTGTTGTTGGTTCTCAAGCTCGTATCTTATATGCCGATTGTGAGGGTAGGACAAATATTGCACTTGCTTTTAATGAAGCAATTAAGATGGGAGAAATTAAAGCACCTATCGTATTAGGAAGAGATCATCACGATGTCTCTGGTACCGACTCACCATTTAGAGAAACATCTAATATTTATGACGGTTCTCAATTTACTGCAGATATGGCTGTGCAAAATGTTATTGGTGATGGTTTTAGAGGTGCTACTTGGGTATCTATTCACAATGGTGGTGGAGTAGGCTGGGGAGAGGTTATCAATGGTGGATTTGGTATGGTAATAGATGGCTCGGAAGCATCTGAGCGTCATATAAAACAGATGCTTTTCTGGGATGTAAATAATGGAATTGCAAGGAGAAGTTGGGCAAGAAATGAAGGGGCGGAACATGCAATTTGTCGCGAAATGGAAAGAACTAAAGATTTTAAAGTTACTATTCCTACTAAAGCAGATGATGCTATAGTTGATGAGGCACTAAAAAGTATTAAATAAAAATTAAATCAGATTTGCAAAGATGATACATAAAATTTCAAAAGAGCATCTATCGGTTCATAGAGTTAAAGAGATAATAGATAATGGTGCAAAACTTGAGTTATCAAAAGAGGCTAAAAATGCTATCTTAAAGTGTAGAAAGTATTTAGATAGTAAAGTTGAAGATATTCACAGACCAGTTTACGGAGTTACAACAGGATTTGGTTCATTGTGTAATGTTACAATACCTCTTAATGATTTGTCTCAACTACAACATAATTTAGTAATGAGCCACGCTTGTGGAACAGGAGAAGAGGTTAGAAGTGAAATAGTTAAAATAATGCTTTTATTAAAGATTCAATCGTTATCTTATGGCTACTCGGGAGCTCAATTAGAGAGTGTAGAGCGATTGATAGATATGTTTAATAATGATATATATCCTGTTGTTTATCAACAAGGTTCATTAGGGGCAAGTGGAGACCTCGCACCATTGGCACACTTATGTCTCCCTTTAATAGGTCTTGGAGAGGTATATTATAAAGGGAAGAAGAGAGCTTCAAAAGATGTTTGGAAAGAGTTGAAATGGAAGGCTATAAAGTTAAAATCAAAAGAGGGTTTGGCTCTACTTAATGGTACACAATTTATGAGTGCTCATGCTGTTTGGTCTTTACTTAATAGTTATAGATTATCTGAATGGGCTGATGTAATAGGTGCTTTATCTTTAGAAGCTTTTGATGGAAGAATAGAGGCTTTTTATCCTCAGACTCACAATATTAGACCTCATAAAGGGCAGATTGAAACAGCTAAAAATTTTATCTCATTATTAAAGGGTAGTAAACTTATAGCAAGGAAAAAAGAGCATGTACAAGACCCTTATTCGTTTAGATGTATTCCACAAGTTCATGGTGCAGTTAAAGATGCTATTACTTATGTTGAGAATGCAATTGAAACAGAGATAAATAGTGCAACCGATAATCCAAATGTCTTCCCCGATGAAGATATGATTATATCTGCAGGAAATTTTCATGGAGAACCAATTGCAATACCAATGGATGTTTTGTGTATCGCGATAAGTGAACTTGCAAATATTTCTGAAAGAAGGACTTATAAACTAATAGCAGGATTAAGAGGTTTGCCATCTTTCTTGGTAGCAAAACCGGGTCTTAATAGTGGTTTTATGATACCTCAATACACAGCAGCTTCTATAGTTAGTCAAAGTAAAGGTTTATGTAACCCTGCTTCTGCAGATTCTATTCCATCTTCGCAAGGACAAGAAGATCATGTAAGTATGGGGGCAAATTCGGCTACTAAATTGGTAAGAGTTGTGGAAAATACAGAGAGAGTTCTTGCAATAGAATTGATGAATGCTGCTCAAGCTCTTGACTTTAGGCATAATATAACAAAACAAAAATCTTCTTCAGTTTTAGAGAAACTTTTTGCAGATTACAGAAAAGTTGTCCCTTTCATTGAGAATGATTCTTATATGCATCCATATATAGAAAAATCTGTAGAATTTTTAAGAAAATAATGTTGTATAGGGGCTGATTAAAAGTAGATTCTTTGGCAGGTAAGCCTTGTTAAGTAATGAATCTCTTTAGTTGGCCTCAATAATTTAATTGTTATGAAAAAAATCATCTATAACATAAAAGAATTAATTGGAATTTTGCCTCACTCTACAATCAAATTGTCGGGCAAAGAGATGGATAATGTTAATTCTATTAACGATGCGTATCTTACTATAGATAACAATGTTATAACTGCATTTGGTAAAATGTCAGATGCCCCATCTTTAGATGATTTTGATGAGAAAATTGATGCAACAGATAGAATGGTTATCCCATCTTTTTGCGATTCTCATACCCATATCTGTTATGCCGGAACAAGAGAGGGAGAATTCATTGATAAAATAAATGGTTTAAGTTATGAAGAGATTGCTGCAAGGGGTGGAGGTATTTTAAACTCCTCAGATCTTTTGCATAATACACCAGAAGATGAACTATATTTTCAAACTCTTCAGAGAGCTAATGAGTTGGTATATAAAGGGACAGGG
>CAMNNS010000018.1 GCA_946545765.1 uncultured Bacteroidales bacterium
TTATGATAAAGAATTTTGATCAAGTATATGAGCAGTTAAAAAGTGCTCAAAAAAGAAAATTGGCTGTAGCATGGGGAGTTGATGATCACTCTGTGTGTGCAGCCTCAATGGCCATTGATGCCGGATTTTGTGAAGCTACTCTTTACGGAGACAAAAAGATGATTGAAGAAGTATGCAAGGTAGAGAAAATAGATATAGCAAAATTCAATATTGTTGATATTCCTAATGAATTAAAGGCTATCCAAGAAGCAGTTACAGCGGTGCATAACAAACAAGCCGATGTACTCATGAAAGGTCTTTGTTCAACAGATAAATATATGAGGGGGATACTAAATAAAGAGTGGGGATTACTACCTCCTAAAGCTGTTTTGACCCATATATCAGTGATGCAGCACCCTAATTATCCAAAACTTATAACAATAAGTGATATGGCAATAATTCCTCTTCCAGATTTCAAGCAAAAGGTTGCAATTGTAAAATATGTGCATGGTGTATGTAAATCTTTAGGGATAGAGCAGCCTAAAATTGCAATGATAGCTGCAACTGAGCAGATGTTAGATGGTATGGTTGCATGTACAGATGCTGCTATGATAGCAAAGATGAATGATAGAGGGCAACTACCAGGTTTAATTGACGGTCCATTAGCATTAGATGTCGCATTATCAAAAGAGGCAGCTCAGATTAAGAAATTGAAAAGCGAGGTTGCTGGTGACGCAGATGCTATTGTATTTCCTAATATAGAGTCTGGAAATGTATTCTATAAATCTAATACACAGTTGGTTCCAGGGGTAAGAACTGCAGCTTTTGTAGCTGGAGCTTCTGCACCTTGTGTATTGTCAAGCCGTGCAGACAGTGTAGATACAAAACTTAACTCTATAGCATTAGCTTGTTTACAGATTAAATAATTTATTATATAGTGAGATTTATTTAGATAGGGGTCTGCTCCATTAATAGAACTACTGAGTAAGACCCTTCTCTTTTTTATTTTAATAATTACGAAGTTGGTAATAGTTTATGTAATAAAATTTTAAAATATGTTAATATTAGTAATTAATCCCGGAAGTACATCTACAAAAATAGCTGTGTATAACAGAAAAGAGGAGGTTTTTGTAACAACTTTAAGACATTCTGTTGATGAACTTTCAAAGTATAATAATGTTGCAGATCAATTTGATTTTAGGAAAAACGAGATTTTGAAGGCATTGGAATCTAACCACATAGAAGTCAATAGCTTAAATGTTATTATGGGTAGAGGGGGGCTTTGCAAACCAATTGCATCGGGTGTTTATAAAGTTAATGAGGCAATGCTTGAGGATTTTAGAACAGCGAGAAATGGTGAACATGCAAGTAATTTAGGTGCTATGTTAGCAGATCAAATAGCCAAAGAAATTTCTCAGACTACGGGAAAAAAGGTGCCTGCATACATTGCAGATCCTGTTGTCGTTGATGAATATGAGCAAATAGCAAGATATTCAGGTCATGCTTTAATTGAGAGAAAATCTACTTTTCATGCATTAAACCAAAAAGCAATAGCTAAAAGATATGCAAAAGAGAATGGAAAAGCATATTCAGATTTAAACCTGATAGTAGTTCATTTAGGAGGTGGAGTATCTGTAGGTATTCACAAAAAAGGTAAAGTAGTAGATGCTAATAATGCTCTATATGGTGAAGGACCATTTTCTCCTGAGCGTGCGGGTGGTTTACCAACTTGGGGAGTTATTGATTTGTGTTTTAGCGGGAAATACAATAAAGGCCAGGTAATTAAATTGCTTACAGGTCAAGGTGGAATTGTCTCATATACAGGTTCTAATTCCTTTATGGATTTAGAGGAGGCTGTAAATGCCGGCGATAAAAAAGCTATTGGTGTTATGGAAGCATTTGCTTATCAGGTATCTAAAGAGATAGGTTCGTTAGCTACTGTTGTTGATGGTGAGGTTGATGCTATCCTTTTGACAGGAGGTGTGGCACATAATAAACACACAACGCAAATGATAGAACAGAGATGTAAGTTTATTGCCCCTGTTAGAGTATATGCAGGTGAGGATGAAATGGGTGCATTAGCAGAAAATGCCTATTCCGTTATGGTAGGCGACGAGGAAGCAAAAGAGTATTAGAAAAGATTATATTTTGTATTAGAGATGGTATATAGATTTATATCTATTATCATCTCTTTTTTATTGCTAAGGTTTTTAATATTCTCTATTTCCCTCATCGATGAGTATCTATAAAAGAATTATTTACTCTATAATTAAATCTATAGAGTTTAGTTTTTTACGTTGTATGTAGTTTATTCAAGAGCTAATTTGTTTTTTATTACTTTTGTATAAGATAGTTTTTTAGTATTGCTGTGTAACTACTATGAGAAGATTTTTATTTTATTTTTTATCACTTTGTGTCTCTGTATTTTACTTAGGAGTCACTACTTCCTGTAAAGAAAGAGTATCAGATGTAAAGGCTCACAATTTCAGAAACGATTCTGTAATCAAATATTCAGAATTTATACGCATTATAAAAGGGACTCCATTTGATACATTGATTAGTATAAATAATTGGGAGAGTGTTAATACAATAATCGAGAAACATCCACTTGTTCCTCGGGATTGTGTTAATATTTTAAAAAACAATATATATGCAATCCCTATCCCGATAGAAAGAGTTGTATCTATGTCCACAACCTATCTGCCTTTCCTAAAATTACTTGGTAAAGCTGAGAGTGTTAAAGCTTTGAGTGGAACTAATTTTGTTTACGACTCTTTGTATCGTTCTATGATAGAGGAGAATATAATTTTTGATATAGGTGCCGAAACTGCTCCTGATTATGAAAGGATTATCTCTGTTGATCCAGATATTGTACTATCTTATGGAGTAAGTGGTTCAGATAATATTTATATAAAGAAATTGAGAAGTTTAGGGCTTAGAGTTGTAGTTATAAATGATTATTTGGAGAGTGCCCCACTTGCCAAATTTGAATATATCAAATTATTTGGGGCTTTATCTTCTAAGTTGGATGTAGCAGATTCTATTTTTAGAGTTCAACAAGATGAATATATCTCTTTAAGGGAAAAATGCAAAGAAAAGATAACGACTAAAACGAAAGTTCTTATAAATTTGCCATTTAAAGAGATTTGGTATCTCCCTGGTGGAGATAATTATACATCTATTTTAATAAGTGATGCAGGCGGAGAGTTATTGGGTTCAAAAGTAGGAGAGCGTATCTCTTCCCATGAGAGTTTTGAGAAAATGTATTCCCTCGGCAAAGAAGCAGATGTATGGATTAACCTTAATTCTGTTTCAAAATTAGATCAGGTTGCAAGTTTAAATTCACTTTATAAGAATCTTGATGTATTTAAGAAAGGTTTGTTATTCAACAATATAAAGAGATTAACCCCTAATGGAGGTAGTGATTTTTGGGAGGGTGGAGCAGTAGAACCTGTTGAGATCCTAAAAGATTTAATTCAAATTCTTCATCCTGCAGTAGCACAAGAAGAATTCCCCGATAGAGAGATGAAATATTATATAAAATTAGATTAATCTTTAGATTGATAAATATATAATTGCTTTATTTGATATATATGGAAAAACACTTTGATATAGTGATAGTTGGGGGAGGTGCAGCTGGTCTTTATGCAGCCGCATATATATCAAAATATATAAAATCCCGAGATGAGTTTAATCAGAAAGATATTATATCGTTCGCTATAGTTGAAAAGATGAATCGCCCAGGAAGGAAATTAAATATAACCGGAAAGGGTAGATGTAATCTGACAAATACTAAAATGTGGGATGAGTTTTCTCCTCATATTCACCCTAATAAAAGTTTTCTTAAAAATGCTTTCTATGCAATGAATACCTCATCAACAATGAGTTTCTTTGAGGAGATGGGGTTGGAATTAACTGTTGATAGAGGACAAAGAGTCTTTCCAAAGAGTATGAAAGCAGTTGATGTTACAGATACTTTAACAAATTATATAAAAAAGGGTAAAAGGGCTCAATTTATCTGTGGTTACACTCTCAATAATGTAGTTTTAAAAGATGAAAAATTTTATTTAGAAATTATTAAGAGCAAAGATACTACGGAAGGAGCTTTTAGCTCAACATTAAATACTTCTGACACTATTATTTGTAAATACCTACTCCTTGCCACTGGTGGATTATCCTATCCTTCAACAGGTTCAAGTGGTGATGGTTATAAGTTTGCTAAAAGTTTTGGTCATAAAATAACTCCTTTATATCCATCGCTGACCGCTTTAATACCAAAGGATTTTTTAATTGAGAAGACAAAAGAGTTATCTCGTTATGGGAAAGAGTTGCTTGGCGTCTCTTTAAAGAATGTTAGTGTAGCATTACAATTAGGAGAAAATATTGTTCAAGAGGAATTTGGAGATTTAGAGTTTACTAATGGCGGATTAGAAGGTGCTTTGGGTTTCAGAATAAGCAGAAAAGCTGTAATAGCACTCTCCAACGGAGAAAAAGTTAGTGTTATAATAGATTTAAAACCAGCTCTTTCTATTGAGAAATTAACCAATAGAATAATAAAAGAGAGTTATGATCTATTTTTAAAGAGAAGTGTAAATAATATAAATACAACAAAAGAAACCATCATCTATTCTGATACTATTTTTACAATACTGCAACGGCTATTACCAAGGAACTTTATAAAACCATTTGTAAATTATTTAAAGAATAGTGCAAAATGTAGTTCCTCAAAGTTTGGATTATCGATATATCAACTTGCATATTACCTTAAAAACTATACACTTAAAATAGTAGATAATGTTGGATATGAGCGTTCTGTTGTTACTGCAGGGGGTGTTGCATTAAGTGAAGTATCTTCTAAAACAATGGAATCTAAACTTGTAAAGGGTTTGTATTTTGCAGGTGAGATTTTGGATTTAGATGGAGATACAGGTGGATATAATCTTCAATGTGCATTTTCAACCGCTGCTCTTGCCTCAGAGAGTATAATAAAATCTTTATTCTCTACCCAATAACTTTAATTTTTAACTCTTGATATTCAAAAGATTGGGAACTGTATTCTTCTATTGTGAGTTTTAATAAAGGTGGTAGTTCAAGGGCAATTATATCTCCCATCCTCAGCGATACATATTTAGATGCCCTTTCTATTGCAGAATTAAAACTCTCTAAACCTTTGTACTTCTCTATATCATTTTTCCCATTTATTTGTTCATCAATAATGTTTGTTGTTTGCGATAGAAAAGTGCTATTATCTATTATACACCCCTCAATTATATCATTGGTGGTCAAGTGAATCCCGTATCCGCATGTATGGTAATGCCTATTGGCAAATTTTGATAATACAGATTTACACGGTTTATCTATTTTAACATAAACTATAGGTACGGCAATTAAATCTTTAATCGCATCGGGTGTATAAAAGATATACTCATTATCACTTTTTCTCTCTTTACAAATAGAGGTATCTGGCTGAATATAAAATACATCTGTAGAATTTTCTGTAAATGAAAAAATATTCATAGTTTTAAAGTGATAGATAATAAATGTACTTAAATATAATTATTTATAATTCTCGGGATGAAGTTTTATATCTGTTAAAATTCTTTTTGTGTCTTGAGTAAAATCTCCTTCTTGCATCCATGAATAGTAGCTCGGTTCTTTAGTTAGCACATCTACCACAAGTTTGTCTTTATGTTTCCCAAAATTAAAAACTGCCTGTTTTTTTTCGTTCCAAACGAATCTTCCAGCATAATCTATATTCTTAGTTTGGGTGGAGAAATCAGATAAAAAATCTACATCATTTTGAAGTTCTTCTGAGTATTTATCTAATTGAGCCATAAGAACCTCGTAAGTTGCCATAGTGTCGGCTTGTGCAGAGTGTGCATTAGCTAATTCTTTATTGCAATAAAATTTATAGGCAGCTTCAAGTGTTCTTTTCTCCATTTTGTGAAAAATGTTTTGGACATCTATGAGTTTTCTCTTTCTAAAATCAAAATCTACTCCTGCCCTTATAAATTCCTCCTCTAATAGTGGAATATCATATTTATTTGAATTATAACCAGCTATATCACATCCGTCCATCCAGTTAGCAAAACTTTTTGCTAACTGCTTGAAAGTTGGACAATCTTTAACATCTTCGTCTGTTATATGATGCAAATTAGAGGCTTGTTCAGGAATATGCATAGTATTACCATTGTCGTCAATAGGTTTTATCCTCTTTGTTTTTTCTTCTATGCTACCATCTATATTTACCTTTATTGCAGATATTTCTACAATTCTATCTTTAGAGATATTTAAGCCGGTACTTTCTAAGTCAAAGAATATTAGTGGTTTCTTTAAATTTATTTTCATAATGATAAATTACAATTATACCCCTCTAATTACTAATAGAGGGGCATAGAATTATTATTTGTTCAAATATTAGTTATGTCTCATAGGCATTAGCAGAGCACAAATCTCCTCTTCTTGTTTTGTTTGTTCTGCTGGTTGTATAAGGGCAGCCTTTGCTGGATCTGCAAGTTTGATACATATTTGAGAGTAAGGAAGATTACTTAAAATCTCGATAAGAAATTGCGATTTAAAGGCAATTACCATAGGTTCTCCCTCATATTCGCAATTTATATGTTCATTAGCACTCATACTAAACTCCAAATCCTGTGCTGTAATGTCTAATGTATTCCCTTTAATGTTAAACACAATTTGTCCTGTCGCTTGATTGGCATAGATAGAAACCCTTCTTGTAGCGTTTAATAAATCGGTTCTTGAAAGGGTTATAATATTACTATTATTCTTAGGGATAACAGTTTTGTATGCTGGGAATGTCCCATCTATAAGTCTGCAAGCAACAAGTTGTTGCCCGAATTTAAAGAATGCGTTAAATTTATCAAAAGTAACAGTAACAATTTCACTTGTTAAACGTGCTAAACTATTCTTTAAAATCTGAGCCGGCTTTTTAGGGAGTACAAATGAGCAAGCCGATTCACCTTGAACATCTTTTCTGGTGTAGCAAACCAACTTATGAGCATTAGAAGCAACCAAAGTAGTACTCTTAGAGTTAATATCAAAGAAAATACCATTCATTACAGGTCTATACACCTCTTCTGCTGTTGCATAGATAGTACTATTTATACCTTCAGAGAGTACTTCTGCACTAAATTCTAATTTTTTAGGATCTACTAATGGAGGAAGTTCAGGATATTCTGCAGGGTCTAAAAATGGGATATTAGCTGTACCGTTTGCCCATGTAATTGTTATTATATTTTTATCTTCATTCGTCTCAAACTCAACAGGTTGAGTAGGAAGTTCTTTAAAAGAATTAGTTAATAAAATAGCAGGTACAGCAATTCTACCCTCCTCTTTTACATCTTCTATGGTAAGTATTGTCTTTAATGTAGTCTCTTGATCACTACCAGTAATTGTAAGATTGTTACCTTCAAGTTCTAATAAAAAATTTTCAAGGATAGGTAATGGTGTTGATTTTTGTGGGATAACTTTAGAAACAGACAATAAAGCCTGCAAAAATTCTGTACTTGTTGCTGTAAATTTCATATATTCTTTCTTTTAATAATTATCGTGATATGCTTATCCATTACTGCTTGAATTGCAAGCAGTGCAAATATAACTAAAAAGTTCTTAAAAAAATATTCAAAGTAAAGATTCCAAATAATTAAACTTTCAATAGCACTTACTAATCACAATAGCTTTTCCAAATAAAAAAACTCCAAGATTGTTAGTACTTGGAGTTTTTTTATCACGAGAAATAAATATTATTTCATATTAAAAACAATTGGCATAGGTTCAGGGGCTATATTTGTTACAGTTACTGTTAAGGTTTTACCGTTAACAACTCCATGGAATGTATATTTTGGCTTAGATGTAGGAGCTTTTGGCACTATTAAATCTTCTATACTAAGAGTGATATTAGGTGCGTTGAAAATATATGATCCACTCATAGTCATAGTTTCATTAGTTTTTTTCCTTGTACTTAATAGCGTAAATTCATTTCCTGAAGGGGCAAAGTTTAATGTTCCTTCTCCAGGATCTCCAGGCTCAGGTTCAAAAGTTGCTGTCCATGATGTTCCTTCTAAAGTTTTTAATTCTCCATTTTCTTTTTTGTCTTTACTGCAAGAAGAGAAAACAAATGCAACAAGTGCAAAAGCTAATGTAAATGTTAAAATTCTTTTCATAATTATAAATTTTTAAAAATATTTTCCGCAAATATAATTTAATTTTTTTTATAATCTTAATAATACCATATTATCATGCTATTATAATGGTAAGAATATATAATAAACCCCTATCGGACAGTTTTGAAATTTAATTTTACCTCCGCATTGTAACTATTTCTACAATACATTCGTATAAATGTTGTCAAAAAACTATTAAGAATAAATTTATGAGACAGTTAAAAATTACAAAGTCTATTACTAATAGGGAAAGTGCATCCTTAGATAAATATTTACAAGAAATTGGTAGAGAGGAGAGAATATCGGTTGAAGAAGAGGTTGAGTTGGCACAGAGAATAAAGAAAGGAGATCAAAGAGCGTTAGAAAAACTTACAAAAGCAAATCTAAGATTTGTTGTATCTGTTGCCAAACAATACCAAAATCAAGGATTAAGTTTGCCCGACCTTATCAATGAAGGAAATTTAGGTCTTATTAAAGCAGCAGAAAAATTTGATGAAACAAGGGGATTTAAATTTATTTCATACGCAGTATGGTGGATAAGACAATCTATACTTCAGGCATTGGCAGAGCAATCGAGAATAGTAAGATTGCCACTAAATCAGGTGGGTTCTTTGAATAAAATAAATAAACTTATCAATAAATTTGAGCAAGAGCATGAGCGTCAGCCCTCTGCAGATGAATTGGCAGAAATGTTAGAGCTACCTAAAGATAAAGTGAAGGATACTTTGAGGGTAGCAGGTCGTCATGTCTCTGTAGATGCACCTTTTTCTGAGGGTGAGGATAATAATCTTTTAGATGTCCTCCCTAATAACGACTCTCCGTCGGCAGATAGAACTTTACTTAAAGAGTCTTTAGAAAAAGAGATTGAGAGGGCATTATCTACCTTAACTGAGAGGGAGAGGAACATTATAAAATATTTCTTTGGAATAGGTGGATGTCAGGAAAAAACCTTGGAGGAGATAGGGGAGACATTTGATCTAACAAGAGAACGTGTAAGACAAATTAAAGAGAAAGCAATAAGAAGATTAAGAAGTTCTAACAAGAGTAAAAACCTTAAAAACTATTTGGGGTAATCTATGTCTCAAGATAGCATTTGGCAGAGTATTGCAGATGGCATAGTAAAGCTCAGCGATATGCTGTGTAATTATCCAGAGTTTCTCCTTCTTATAGGTGGAGGACTCTTTTTTTTATTCTATTCTAAATTTATTCCATTAAGATTTTACGGAAGGGCAATTAAATCTTTGAAAATCAAGGATGATGCTCCAGGGCAAATAAGTTCTTTTGAGGCTTTAATGGGGGCTATAGCGGCAACTGTTGGTATGGGCAATATTGCAGGTGTTGCGATTGCTATTATGGTGGGAGGTCCGGGTGCTATTTTTTGGATGTGGGTAAGTGCAATAGTGGGAATGGCTACAAAATTTTTTGAAGGTGCTCTTGCTGTAATGTATAAATCTGCAGATGAAAACGGAGAGATGCAGGGTGGTCCTATGTATATGATAACAAAAGGTTTAGGAGATAAATGGAAACCGCTTGCTATATTTTTCTCTATAGTTGGTCTTATTGGTACCCTTTGTGTTATGCAAGCTAACCAATTAACAGAGGCTATTACTACAATATTCACCACTCCCGCAGGAATAGAAAATACAGTGTGGCTTAGGTTTATAATAGGTCTATCTATAACGATAATAGTTGCAGTAGTTATTTTAGGGGGGATAAAAAGGATAGCAAAAATCTCTTCAAAGATAGTCCCACTAATGATTACCACTTACTTTATTTTAGTTTTTTATATTATCATTTCAAATATTACAATTGTGCCAGATATTTTTATCTCAATCTTCAAAGGGGCATTTTGTTTTGAGGCTGGGGCTGGTGGAGCATTGGGAGCCTTCTTTTCTGTTGCAACAGTTGGGGCAAGGAGAGCTGCTTTAGTGAATGAAGCAGGTGTAGGAACTGCAAGTTTGATGCACGGTGCTTCTAAAAATAAAGAACCTATTAGAGAGGGGCTTATAGCAATGATAGGCCCTACTATAGATTCGGGATTTGTTTGTACTTTAACCGCATTAGCAATCCTTATAGCTATACATACGGGTAATTATTCTCTCCCAGAAGTTGGTTCTGGGGTTAAAGGTTTAGAGATAGCCCTTAATTCTTTTGGAGCCTCTATCCCGCTACAAATTTATAAAGGATCTTTGGGCGGTTATCTACTAATGATAATTGTTTTTATATTTGCATTCTCCACAATGTTCTCATATTCATATTATGGAACAAAATGTACTGCATACCTTTTTGGGGCAAAGAATGGGAAATATTATAATTATTTTTTCCTTGCGATGCTAATTGTCTCTGCAATTATACCTTTGAGTGTTGCAGTGGCAATAATAGATTTAGCATATTGCCTGATGGCTTTTGTAACAATGTTTACACTATTTAAACTTGCCCCAAAGGTTAAAATTGAGATAAAAAAGTATTTTAATGAAAATTAACTAATTAAAAAATAAAAATGACACCAGAATTATTTGTTACTCAATATGTTATTAAAGCTATAAATTCTCTTTACGGTGTTAATGTAGAGGAGAAATTAGTTCAACCTCAAGCTACAAGAAAAGAATTTGAGGGAGATTTAACAATAGTAACTTTTCCACTTTTACGAATTAGTAAAAAGTCACCCGAACAAACGGCTGAGGAGATAGGTTGTTATTTAAAGGAGAATTGTCCCCAAATAGAATCATATAATGTAATTAAAGGTTTTTTAAATATTAAATTATCTCAACAATTTTGGATAGAGATATTTAAAACTATTTATCAATCAGATAATTTTGGTCAGTTTCCCTATAATGGAAAAACAGTTTTAGTTGAGTATTCTTCACCAAATACAAATAAACCACTCCATTTAGGACATATTAGGAATAATCTGTTGGGCTGGAGTCTCTCTAAACTAATGGAAGTTAATGGCTATAAGGTTGTTAAAACAAATATAGTTAATGATAGGGGAATACATATTTGTAAAAGTATGTTAGCTTGGCAGTTAAAAGGTAATGGTGCTACTCCGCAATCAACAGGAGTTAAAGGGGATCATTTAGTAGGAAATTATTATGTAGAGTTCAATAACCTTTTAAAGCAACAAGTTAATGAGATAGCAGCAAAAGAGGAGAAACTACAAGATCCAGAAAAAGAGAAAGAGAGACTAAAAGAGATAGAGCGTTCAGCACCAATCCAGCAAGATGCTCAAAAAATGTTAAGAGATTGGGAGAATGGAGACCAGAAGATAGTATCATTGTGGAAAATGATGAATGGCTGGGTTTATGAGGGCTTTGATCAAACATATAAAAGATTAGGTGTTAGTTTTGATAAAATATATTATGAGTCAGATACTTATAAGTTGGGTAAAAATCTTGTTCTTGATGGGTTGTCAAAAGGAGTTTTTGAAAAACATGATGATGGGTCTGTTTGGTGCGATTTGGAGAGTGAAGGTTTAGATAAGAAATTATTGCTTAGGAGTGATGGTACCTCTGTTTATATGACACAAGACTTAGGTACTGCACAGGAGAGATATAAAGACTATGCTTTTGATCAAATGATATATGTTGTTGGAGATGAACAGAATTATCATTTTCAAGTATTAAAATTATTACTTAAAAAATTAGGTTTTTCTTGGTCTGATTCTATATATCATATGTCCTATGGAATGGTAGAACTTCCAGAAGGAAAAATGAAATCGAGAGAGGGGACAGTTGTTGATGCAGACGACTTAATGGATACAATGTATCAAACAGCAAAGGAAAACTCATTGGAATTGGGCAAATTAAATGACCTTTCACAACAAGAGCAAGATGAGTTATTTGAGATGTTAGGATTAGGGGCATTAAAGTACTTTATAATAAAAGTAGATCCTAAAAAGAAGATGTTGTTTAATCCAAAAGAATCTATAGATTTCAATGGTAATACAGGTCCTTTCATCCAATATACCCATGCCAGAATTAAGTCTATTTTAAGAAAGGCAAAAGAGCAAAATTTTAACTCTGAAATAAATGTTAATACTCTTGTAGATAAAGAGATAGAAATTATTAAACTTCTTAATCTATTCCCTGTTAAAATTAAAGAGGCGGGTGATGTTAAATCTCCTGCACTAATTGCTAACTATTGCTATGATTTAGCAAAAGAGTTTAATCAATATTATCACGATTATTCAATTTTGAGAGAAGAAGATAAATCTGTACTTCAGAGTAGATTAGCTTTAATATCAGTAGTAGCTAATGTGCTTTGTAAAGGTATGGATATATTAGGGATAAAATTGCCTGAAAGAATGTAATGTCCAAATTATTTTTACCTACTACAAAAGATGAGTTAAAAAGACTTGAATGGGATTATTTAGATGTCATTCTATTCTCGGGCGATGCCTATATAGATCATCCTTCATTTGGGACTGCAGTTATTGCGAGGGTATTAGAAAGTTATGGTTATAGAGTTGCTGTTGTCCCTCAACCAAATTGGAGAGACGATTTAAGAGATTTTAAAAAATTAGGGACTCCCCGTCTTTTCTTTGGTGTAACCTCTGGGGCTATGGATTCTATGGTTAATCACTACACCTCTTTTAAAAGGCTAAGAAATAATGATGCCTATACCCCCGGAGGAAAATCTTCATTTAGACCAGATTATGCGACTGTAGTTTATTCTAATATTTTGAGAGAACTCTATCCCGATACACCAATTGTAATTGGTGGTATAGAGGCTTCGCTCAGAAGATTAACACATTATGATTATTGGAAAGATAAACTTCTCCCCTCAATTCTTATAGATAGCAA
The DNA here is from genome assembly GCA_946545765.1 of uncultured Bacteroidales bacterium. Taxonomy (GTDB): domain Bacteria; phylum Bacteroidota; class Bacteroidia; order Bacteroidales; family UBA932; genus Egerieousia. The sequence continues at coordinate 12,965 of CAMNNS010000018.1, forward strand.
AGCAGATTATCTTATATACGGAATGGGCGAAAAACCAATTATAGAGTTGGCAAAATTTATAGAGGATAAGGTGGCAAATGGTGTTGATCACTCTTTTTGTCTCTCAAAAAATACATTATTAGAAGAGAAACTCAAACTTAATCAAATTGCTTTTTTTGATAATGAGAAATTGGGAGACGATAACTTATCGGAGAGAGAAAACACAATTTTCCTTCATAGTTATGAGAAATGTATAGAAGATAAAAAAGCCTTTGTAGAAAATTTTAATCATATAGAACTGCAAGCGAATGTGACTAATCCCAAAAGATTAGTAGAAAGCACTTTAGATGGATATATTTATATAAATAGACCATTTCCCCCTTTATCTCAAGATGAGTTAGATGCTATATACGATTTGCCTTATACATTTTTACCTCATCCAAGATATAAAGGCAAGACCATCCCAGCATACGAGATGATAAAAAACTCTATAACAATACATAGAGGGTGCTTTGGAGGATGTAGTTTTTGTACGATTGCGGCACATCAAGGGAAATTTATCCAAAGTAGAAGTGAGCGTTCAATATTAGATGAGATTAAAAAACTTTTAAATCTTCCAGGCTTTTCTGGTAATATTTCTGATATAGGTGCCCCAAGTGCAAATATGTATAAAATGGAAGGTATAGATAAACAATTATGCACTAAATGTTTAAGGAAATCGTGTCTCTATCCATCTGTATGTAAAAACTTAAATAAATCTCATAAAAGTTTATTAGAATTGTATAAAAAGGTAGATTCGTTGAAAGGGATAAGACACTCTTATATTGGTAGTGGTGTTAGATACGATCTTATTTTCTCAAAAGAAGGCTTTTATGATGGGACATCGGAACAATATTTTATTGAACTGATTTCTAAACATATAAGTGGTAGGTTTAAAGTTGCCCCAGAACATACAGAGGAGCACGTGTTGGCACTAATGAATAAACCATCGTTTGAATTGTTCAAGAGGATGTTGAAGGAGTTTGAAAAGATAAATACAAGTTATAATCTAAATCAGCAGGTGGTACCATATTTTATCTCTTCTCATCCCGGTTGTACTCTCAAAGATATGAAGTCTTTAGCGGCTCATAAAGAGTTAAAAAATATATTTACCGAACAAGTTCAAAGTTTTACCCCTACACCGCTGACAAGAAGTTCTGTTATGTATTATTCAGGTCTTGATACAAAAACTTTAAAACCTTTATTTGTAGAGAGAAACATTCAAAAACAGCGTGAACAGAAATCTTATTTTTTTAAAAATAAATAAAAATATTATTTGATTTAAAAAAAACGATTATAATTGTAGGCGAAAAGAATAAAAAACACATAAAATAATAACATAAAGTGGCAACAAAAAAGAATATAATAAGTAAGGCGGTTTCAAAGAAGAATACCAATACAAAAGTCTCTTCCAAGAAAAAGACAGAAGTAAAGAAAAAAGTAGCAGTTAAGTCGGTGAAGAAAGCTGTGACAAAGAAAGTTACAACTACAAAGGCTACTGTCGCTTCTAAAAAGGGTAGAGTTAAAAATGTCTCTTTAACCAAAAATAGCCCTAAAACAAAATCAATTAAAAAAGTTGTAACTAAACAAGCTAAAGCTAAAGTACAAAAGAAAGAGCCTATTAAAAAAGTTGTAACTAAACAAGCTAAAGCTAAAGTACAAAAGAAAGAGCCTATCAAAAAAGTTGTAACTAAACAGGCTAAGGCTAAAGTGCAAAAGAAAGAGCCTGTTAAAAAAGTTGCAACTAAACAGATTAAGGCTAAAGTACAAAAGAAAGAGTCTGTTAAAAAAGTTATAACTAAACAGGTTAAACCAAAAGTAAATAAGGAGCCTATAAAAAAAGTTGAAAACAAGCAGGTTACTAAAAAGGTCGATCCTATAACTAATAACAAGATAGTTAAAAATACAGATTCCCAAAAGTTAGAAGTAGTTAAAAAACAAGTTAATTACGGTGTACCTGATTCTATTAAGAATAAGAAAAGACTACTTGTTAGTTATTCTAATATGAATGAAGAGTTGGCACAAGCTTTTAGAGATAAGTATCCAAGGGGCTATCAAGACTTTATGGATGATTTATTCAAAATAGATAAACCCGATGGTACTTCATTCTATGCTATAACATTTGAAATGCCCGATACTGTTTATCTAATAAAGATGGTTGTTAAGATAGACAGGATTGAAGATGCTCAGAATGAACTCTTCCCAGATGATAATGATGACGATTCTAATGTGCCAACAGAGGGTGAGACATTCCCGGATGATAATACAGAGAATATGTCAGATTCAGATGATGAATAATTATACACCTATAAAGCAAATAGGGAAGACATTTCTTAATCATGTAACACGCTGGTTAAACAAAATGCCCGAGCAACGAGTGATTCTCTTGCTCGCTTTTGTTGTTGGTTTGGGGAGTGGTTTAGCAGCAGTATTACTGACAAAAGCTATCCATTTTTTTGCATGGATTTTAGTGGGTTGGTTTAAAACTCCATCGCAAAGCATATTATATTTCCTATATCCCGGTGTAGGAATGTTGTTAGCATATATTATTGTAAAGTTTATTGTTAAAGATAATATAGGACATGGGGTTACAAAGGTATTATTAGCCATTTCAAGAAATGAATCTAAAATAAAACCTCACAATACTTGGTCATCTATTTTAACGAGTTCTATAACTATTGGTTTTGGTGGTTCTGTGGGTGCTGAGGCACCAATTGTTTATACAGGTGCTGCAATTGGTTCAAATATAGGGAGTAAGTTAGGTCTTTCATACAAGAATATTACGCTATTGTTAGGTTGTGGTGCGGCAGGTGCTGTGGCGGGAATTTTTAAAGCTCCAATTGCAGGTGTTCTATTTACACTTGAAATTTTATTATTTAACTTATCGATGACCTCTATACTCCCATTAGTGGTCTCTTCTGTAACTGCAACAACTATTACATATATATTTAGAGGGCAGTCTGTTGCATTTGCAAATACTCTAACAGAATTTCAATTATCTAATCTCCCTTTTTATCTCGTTTTTGGAATAATATGTGGTTTTGCCTCTCTCTATTTTACAAGAATGACATTAAGAATAGAGGATAAGGTGGCAAAAATGATAAATCCTATTAGAAAATGGTTGATATGTTCTGTTGGCATAGGGATATTGATATTTATCTTTCCACCACTATATGGAGAAGGGTATGGTTGTTTAACTAATTTGCTTAATAATAAAGATTTAGAGGCAGTAGGTACTTCGTTTTTCTCAAAATATTTTAGCATCCCTTGGGTGTTACCTATATTTTTTACTGGTGTATTTTTCCTTAAAGTTTTCTCGATGTCTTTTACCAATGCAGGTGGTGGAGTAGGGGGAACATTTGGTCCAACACTTTTTATGGGTGGTATATTAGGTTTTGTGGTATCGAGAAGTTCTAATTTATTGGGGTTGAGTCTTCCTGAAACGAACTTTGTTCTTGTAGGGATGGCAGGGCTTATGGCGGGGGTTATGCAAGCGCCTTTAACTGCTATATTTTTAATAGCGGAGATAACGGGAGGTTATACACTTTTAATGCCGTTAATTATTACATCGGCTATATCGTATGCAACTATCAGGAGTATAGAGCCTTATTCTATTTATACTAAGCGAATTGCAAAAAGAGGTGAACTTTTGACTCACGATTCAGATCAGGCAGTTTTAACTCTATTAAAGATTACTAACTTAATTGAGAAAGATTTTACACCAGTTCATTTGAACGATACATTAGGCGATCTGGTAAATGCTATATCACGCTCAAAAAGAAACATTTATCCTGTAACAGACTCTGCCGGGATGCTTCATGGGGTTGTAAATTTATTTGATGTAAAAGAGGTGATGTTTAAAAAAGAGAGGTATGATAAAGATTTTGTATATACCTTCATGAAGTCTGCAGATGATTATGTTAGGATAGATGAAAGGATGGATAATGTAATGAAGATGTTTGAGATTACAGGGGCTTGGAATTTGCCTGTAGTAGATAAAGATGGGAGGTATGTAGGATTTGTATCTAAATCAAATATTTTCTCTGCTTATAGAGAACAGTTACAGCAGGTTTCTCACGATTAATTTAAATAAGCAAGTCTGTGTTATGAATAATCTATATATCAGTCATATTGCCAACCTTTTAAGTGTTAAGCTATGGCAAGTTGAAAATTGTGTTGAATTACTAAATAGCGGTGCTACTGTACCATTTATCAGCCGTTATAGAAAAGAGGCTACAGGTTCGTTGTCAGATGTAGATGTATCCGAGATTAGTTTTCATTATCAAAAATTCATTGAGTTAGATAAACGTAAAGAGGCTATAATCAAAAGTCTATTGGAACAAGAGAAAATGACCCCCGAACTTGAAAAAATGATAAACGAAACTATAGATTCGCAAGTTTTGGAGGATATATATTTACCTTATCGCCCTAAGAGAAAGACAAGAGCAAGTATTGCTAAAGAGAAAGGGTTAGCCCCTTTAGCTGAGAAGATGTTATCATTGAATGTTGCGAATTTAGAAAAAGAGGCCTCGTTATATTTAAATGAAAATGTTCAGACAATTGAAGATGCTTTACAAGGTGCAAGAGATATTATAGCGGAGCAAATATCTGAGAATATAGATATAAGGGGAGAGTTAAGAAAACAGTATCAAAAATATGGAGTTCTTCACTCTAAGGTCTCTAAAGGAAAAGAAGAGGAGGGGCAAAAATATCAAAACTATTTTGATTTTTCTGGCGATCTTAATAAAATGCCATCTCATAGAGTGTTAGCAATATTAAGAGGTGCAGATGAGAAATTTTTATCTATTAAAATATCTGTAAATGAAGAGATTTCTAAAAAAATAATAAATAGGATATTCCTTGATGGTAAAAGGTGTTCTTCACATGCACTTTATGAGCAGATAGAGATTGCAGAAGATGATGCTTATAAGAGATTGCTTCACCCATCAATTGAGAATGAATCTATTAAGTTAGCAAAGGAAAAAGCAGATTTAGAAGCTGTTAAAGTCTTTGGCGATAATTTAAAACAGTTGTTATTGGCTCCACCTGTTGGCGAAAAATGTACATTAGCAATAGACCCTGGATTTAGAACAGGGTGTAAAGTTGTAGTCTTAGATAAACATGGAGCTTTGTTACAGACAGATGTTATATCACCACATCCACCTTTAAATCAGAAAATGGAGGCAATCAAGATAATATCAGATTTAGTAGAAAAATATGGTGTGGAAGTTATCGCGATAGGTAATGGCACAGCGGCAAGAGAGACAGAGGCATTTATAAAAAGATTACCTTTTGTTAAAGATATTAAAGTCTATTCTGTTAGTGAAGATGGAGCTTCAATTTATTCAGCCTCAGAGGTTGCAAGAGAGGAGTTTCCCGAATATGATGTTACAGTAAGGGGTGCAGTATCTATCGGGAGAAGGTTAATGGACCCGCTTGCTGAACTTGTAAAAATAGAACCAAAATCTTTAGGTG
>CAMNNS010000019.1 GCA_946545765.1 uncultured Bacteroidales bacterium
ATAAGAATATAGAGAATGCAACAATTACATGGAGTGAGAATGGTAAAATAATCTCTACATCAAAAGAGTTAGTTTATAGTTCTAACGAAGTAGGAGATAAATATATCGCATTAATAGCCAAAAATAGTGTGGGGGAAGCTTATGTCGAGATAAAAATTTCTGTAATAGACAAAGTTTTACCTGTTATAACCTACAATATACCAGAAGGTGGTTTTTCAATTTTAAAAGGTGAAGATTTTTTATTTGAGCCCACAGTTTCAGCTGATGAAAATGCCATATACGAATGGTATATAGATAATGTAAAAGTATCGGAAAGCAAGAAATATACATACAAACCTACAACAACAGGTGAACACACTATAAAATATATAGTTACCAATTCAGACGGTTCATCCGAAATTACTTTTAAGGTAACCGTTTATAATCCAGAAGATCTCCCTTTTAGCTGGAATTTTGAATACGATACCTACTATCTTTCCTCGGGGAGAACAATTAGGATTATTGCAAGAAATATTCAGAACGATTTTAATGGAGATTATTCTTTTACATTAAACGATAAAGAGGTACAAATAGGGAAGCAAAAATTTTACATATTTAACCAGACAAAAGAGGGGGAATACAAATTAGTGGTTACAATGAAAAATTCTTATACTACTGTTTCAAAAGAGCTTAAAGTTGTTGTATGTCCTGTAGAGGGGACATATAAAAGAGGAACAACTACAACCTCCAATGCGAGATTAAACAAAGTCTATGAATTTTTAGCCGCACCTGGACAATTTATAAATGAAGGGTACGATGCAAAAACAATGGATCAAGCAGTTAAATATGCCACAGAAAGATTAATTGATGGAAATGGGGGGCAATATCTCTCATTGGGAGCATGGGGTGGATATGTTGTTGTTGGTTTTGACCATAGCATAGAAAATGATGGAGGATACAATATACAAATTAAAGGGAACTCATTTGATGGTTCATCTGAACCGGGAATAGTATGGGTGATGCAAGACGAAAACGGCAATGGGCTACCGGACGATACATGGTACGAACTAAAAGGAAGTGATTATGAAACAGCTACTCATGATTACTCCGTTACATACTACAAACCAAATGCACCAAAGCAACCTGTACAATGGAGCGATAATTTGGGACAAACTGGTAGTATTGATTATTTGGGTAGTTATCACAAACAAGATTACTACTACCCTAATTGGGTTAATACAGATTCCTATACACTATATGGCACTAAATTAGTCTCACGCACAATCTTTAACTCTGGTATCTGGGTAAATGGAAGTTTTGATTGGGGATATGCCGATAACTGGAGCACAACAGATATGATAGATAATAGTGCCACAACATCAAATCATTTCAAAATCAGTGATGCTGTTAAATGGGATGGTTCACCCGCAAATTTACAATATATAGATTTTATTAAGGTACAAACTGCCCTAAATGTAAAAGCAGGCATTATTGGAGAGAACTCTACAGAAGTTTTAGATTTTAAAGACTATAATATGATAAAATAGATATATAAAACCCATTAGAATAATCTTTTAGATGGTTAAAAGATGGTAATTATAAGATTTAATTAAAAAAATTTAACCTTTTTATTTGGTTATATAAATAAATCTGATTACTTTTATCTTGAATTTATATAGAAAAATTTTTAATCTAAAAACCTAACAAAATGAAATCACTACTTGCAAAAATTCAAGCTCAGATTGAGATTTTTACAAAAGAGTCTGAGGCACAACTAATTAAAGGTAACAAAGCTGCTGGAACAAGGGCAAGAAAAGCTGCTTTAGAACTTGGTAAGTTAATGAAAGAGTTTAGAAAAGTTTCTGTAGAAGCTGCTAAAGCTCCAGTAAAGAAATAATTAACTTATTTTAAAAAGTCTAAGGGTAGAGTTTTTCTACCCTTTTTTTATAACTCCATAGGGATTATCATTCCTATTTTTTTATCCTTATCCCAAAACCATAACTTCCCCTCATGCATCTTAACTATCTGGGCAAACAATTTATAAGTATTTCTAATTGAATTCTCGTTTATATAATCAATCTCAATATTTATCGATTCGTCTAATGAAAACTCAAATGTAGAGAAACTAATATTAGCTACTTTTGATTGATCGTCTTCCACTATCCTAACTACTCTCCTTTCTGCATTTCTCATAATGTGGCAAGTAGATTCATTGTATTTAAAGGTCTTCGCATTTGAAATATACAACCCTATATCATCGCTCGCAGTAAAAGCAGATAATTCTCCCGTAAAATAGTAGTGTCTTCTGCAACTTGATAGCAAAAGGAATAATATCAAAATTAAATATCCGTATTTCGATTTATTCATAATTTAACTATTTAACATTTATTACTTTCACAAATTTATCTATTGAACCATCGGGATAAGTAATATAAACGTTTATATTATATCTCCCTTTTGATTGTATAACAAAAGTCTCTCCTTCATGCATATGGTTAGAATTAACACTCCAGTGTAGAGAAGTATAAGGCTCAGTTAGATTTATCGGGAGAATAAACAATAAATCCCCAACTTTATATGTTTTTTTAAATGATAATGATGTGTAGAGACCTTGAACCTTGTCGCTCGAGAATGTATATTCTACCATGTCACCTATATAATCATTTGTTACTGCCTCTACACAAAACTTATACTCTACTTTTGGGGAGAGAGGATAAATTTTAATGTAATTATCTTTCGTATAAGCACTTTTTATAAGTTTATCCCCATTATATACACTAACTAACCATTCATATTCTTTAGCGTATGTGTTATTAGTCTTCCATGTAAAAAAAACCGAATTATCAGAGGCTGTACTTGTTATATTTTTTGCTATCGGGAGTTCAGATAAATATCTCCTCTCCTTAACAGTATTAAAAGATAGCTTCCCCGATGAATAAACTATATCTTTTATAGAGATACCTAAAGCCCTTCCATTCCAATCTACAAATTTTGGTCGGGTGGTAAGTGATAATTCATTCTGCCCCGATTTTCCAGGCAAAAAAGCATAACCTACCCCATTTTGATAATTTGCCTCATTAGCAAATATATATGCGCATTGATGCGAAGAAAAAGCATTTACATTATTATAAGTCCAACGCAAATAGGATTGAATCATTCCATAGTCTTTATTTGACTTATCTACATGATACACTAATAATCCCTCGCCACCAACATATTTATCCCAGCCTGTATTGCCTTTTGATTCTAATAAAAAATACTCTCCGTTTGTTGTTGTATTAACCCTGTATATTACAGAGTTATTAGAAGACACATTATCAATTGTATATGAATTACCCGCTTCAAGAATAATAGTGTCAAAAATACCTAAGCAATCTCTCTCTATTGCAGTATAATATGGAGGAGTATTAGAATTGTTCAAATAACAGCCGGTATCCATAATGGAGATAGAGCCCCATACTCCACACCCTAACCCCTCTTGTTCTCCATTTGTGTCATATAGATCTACTAACCCTAAACTATGGGAAAATTCATGGCAAAACACCCCTATTCCCGATGGGACTATCTCCTCGGTATTTCTTAATTCTGAGACACATACAAAAGAACCAAGCTTTACTCCATTATAAGAGACATTATTTATTACCCCTTGTTTTGCCCATATAGCATCTGCAATTCCACTCTCGGCTTGATCATACCCAGAATAAATAATAGTAACATTATCTACAATACCGTCATTATCAAAATCGTATTTAGAGAAATCAACTCCAGACTCAAAAGCAAGTTTGGTAGCATCTATTATAAGTTCATTTATTTTAGCATCTGTTTTCCCCTGAGAATCCTCCCCATAATAAGCGAGCGTTTTGGGGAGTGATATTACCTGTTGAACATCAAATACTATTTTACATCCCGATAAATTATCTTTAAAGTAATCAGATGCAGAACCTGTGGCACCAAAATCTGAGTATCCCTCTTTATTTAACATATTGTGTATAGCAGAATATGGGTCTGCCAAAGTGAACTTTTTATCTAAGAATTCAACAAGTAAAACTAACGAATTAAATGTTGCTAATTCAGCTATACTCCGTCCTCTTGAAACAGAAGAAAGTTCTATACTACTATTACTACTTTTATAAGCTCCAGCATGTAAAGAGTGATAGACCATGGTAGGAATAGTTTTAGTGGAACCTTTAACTCTATCGGGAGGGACTGATGAATACCTCTCCTCAAACACTTTAATTTCACCACTATTGTAATTTGCATAGTGCAAATATCCATCCACCCCTTCAGATAAAATATAACCATCCAAGCTTTTTATATAATTAAATCTTTCATCCCCATAGAGTTTAATTCTAATAATTGTACCATTAGGTTCCCTAAATTTTATTACCTTTGGGGATGCTTTAACTGCAAACAAATCTACCACGCTTAAAAGCATTAAAATAGAAGTAGTGAGAATTATTTTCGTGGTATTTTTGTTCATAAATTGAGTTTATTTGTACAAATTTAATAAAATATTTTTTGCCTTCATATTGGCGTGCATCACCATTGCCCCCACCCTACTATATGCAGATACAACAGAAACTGCACATAGAGGATTCATAGCCTTTATAAATAAAATATTGAATCAAGATGGTAAAACAGATAGTACAAAAAAGATGAAATTTGGAATAATCTGTGGTCCCCATTACTCATCAGACACAAAATTTGGTATTGGATTTAATGTTGTAGGAGAATACTTTGTCAAGAGAGATGGTAAAACATCTATGTCAAACCTAACTATATTCGGAGATATTACAACTACAAAATATTTTAATGCTGGAATAAGAGGAAACAATTTCTTTAAAGAGGATAGAGTTAGAATAGATTATAAAGCAATGTTTGACGCTTTTCCTTCAAAATTCTGGGGATTAGGTTATTCTAACAACGATAACGATAAGATAGAGAGTAAATATAGAAGACTTAAAATTGGGAGCAATATAGATCTATTTTTTAGCACTATTCCAAATTTATATATCGGGCCTCACTTAGAACATATCTTTATACGTGCAAAAGAATTTGAGGATGAAACTTTGATAAGCGGCAGAAGAAAAATTATCAGACCTTTTGGGTTGGGTTTCTCTATATGCTGGGACTCACGAGATTTTTTGCTTAATCCACAAAAAGGAACATACGCCAAAATATCATTTACAAGCTACTATGAACATAATCACAAATCCTACTATAAAATAAATACAACTGTAAACTATTTTACCCCCATCTGGAAAGATGGAGTTTTAGGTTTTGATTTTAATTTAGAAACCAATTGGGGGAGAACACCTTGGCTTTTATATTCAGAGCTTGGAGGTTCGTATAAAATGAGAGGCTACTATGAAGGGCGATATAGAGACAGAAATGCTTATTGTATTACAGCAGAACTTAGACAAAAAGTATATCGCAGACATGGAGTTGTGGCATGGGCGGGAATGGGAACCGTATGGGGGATAGATAACTTTAACATAAAGAACACCCTACCAAACTGGGGGGTAGGCTACAGATTTGAACTTATCAAGAAAATAAACATCAGATTAGATTTTGGCTTTGGCAAAAATGGGCAACATGCTATAATATTTCAAATTGCAGAGGCTTTCTAAGTAACTACCTAAACTCTCTTATACTTCAATACTAACACTTATTTTGTCGTTAAATGCACTATTTCTTCAATTATTTGTAAATTTGCCCATTATGAATCAAACTTCTAATTATAAATTAACAATAATCTCCCCTATTTTTAATGAAGAGGGAAATATTAATAGACTATCAGAGACTTTATCTGAATATATAAAATCTACAACCAATAATTCCATCTGTGTTTTATTTGTAAACGACTGTTCTTCCGACAATTCGCTACACCTTATAAAAAATGAGTGTAATAAGAACAACAACTTTTTTTATATCTCTTTAGAGAAAAGATGTGGATTAAGTGGGGCAATAAAGGCAGGATTTGAGAATACCTTTTCACCACTTGTTGGCTACATAGATGCAGATTTACAAACTACTCCAAAAGATTTTGACCTACTTATTCCTTATACAAACGACTACCCTTTGGTTTTGGGTATTAGGGCAAATAGAAAAGACTCTAAATGGAAAAATTTTCAATCTAAATTTGCCAACGGATTTAGAAAGATGTTTACTCATGATGGCGCTACAGATACAGGTTGTCCACTAAAAATTATGCATACATCGTATGCTAAACGTATTCCATTATTTACCGGTATGCATCGTTTTTTCCCGGCACTAATTTTACTACAAGAGGGTGGCAAATTTAAAGAGGTACCTGTGAGGCACTTCCCAAGGATTGCAGGTGTTAGTAAATATAATTTTATGAATCGCTTTTTCGGCCCTTTAAAAGATTGTTTTGTATATAGATGGATGAAGAAGCGTTATATAAATTATTCTATAAAAGAGAGTAATATAAATGATTAATTCTGTCGGAAGTTGGATTGTTTTAGCAATAGGATTTGCTGCTCAAGGGTGCTTTTCTGCAAGAATCCTTGCACAATGGTTTATTTCTGAGAGAAAAAGAAAGGTTGTTTCCCCAACAATTTTTTGGATTTTTAGCCTAATCGGTTCATATTTATTCTTTATATATGGCGTTTTAAGAGACGATTTCTCTATCATCTTAGGACAGTTAATTTCCTATTACATATATATTTGGAATCTTAAAATAAAAGGTGTTTTAGTACCAAGGAATAGTATAGGGCAAAAGTTGCTTAATTATATTCTTATAATAACTCCATTTATCGCGATAGGTTACCTTGCAAAAGATTGGCAAACTTTTAAAAGCAGTTTTTTAACTAATGAAAATATCCCAACTCTCTTGATTGTATATGGTTCTTGTGGACAAATAATCTTTACTTTTAGATTTATATACCAATATCTTTACTCTAAGAAGAGGAATGAGAGTCAATTACCAAAAGGGTTCTGGATAATTAGTTTGATTGGCTCATCGATAATTATATCCTATGCTATAATTAGAAAAGACCCTATTTTAATACTCGGACAATCATTTGGATTTCTATCTTATTGTAGAAATTTAGTCCTAATAAAAAGAGGTAAAAATGAATAAACGGATACTTATAATATTAGTCTGCTTGGTATCTGTTCTACCAATTTTAATATGGCGTGAATACACACCGAGTAACGAACTACGCTATCTTAATATTACAGATAGTGCTATAGAAGAGGGGCATCTCTTTGCTTTTTACGACCATTCTATACCGTATGCAGATAAGCCACCTCTATATTTCTGGGGGATAATGCTTCTTAAAAAAATTTTCGGGGAGCATTATATGATTTTACTCTCTTTACTATCAATTATACCTGCTTTTATAATTATCATAATTTTAGACAAATGGGTAAATAGCAGGCTCACCGATAATATGAGGGTGGCAGCAATGCTAATGTTATTTACTTCGTTTGTTTTTTTAGGTAGTAGTCTTGTTTTAAGAATGGATATGTTGATGTGCATGTTCATAACCCTCTCATTATGGGAATTTAATAAGCTATATAAAAATAAAACAGGGAGTAGAGATTTAAAAAATGGCATAAAGAATAATGCTGCTAAATCTTTTAGAAAGAGCAATATACTTCTACCCATTTATGTCTTTTTAGCCATATTTTCTAAAGGGGCAATAGGTTTCTTGGTCCCTGTTGTATCTATCATTGTATTTTTAATATCAGAAAAAGAGTTAAGAATAGGTAAATATCTTGGAAAATATTTTTGGTCTATACTATTGACACTTTTTGGATTATGGGTTTTATTCGTTTATATAGACGGAGGCAAGGAGTATATAAATAATCTATTTCTTCACCAAACTGTAGGGAGGGCAGTAAACTCTTTTCACCATAAAAAACCTATATGGTATTATGCTGTGAATTATTGGTATATAGCAGCCCCATGGAGTATATTAACATTTGTTGTAATTGCTAAGGGATTTATAAAAAGACTTATATGGGGGATAGAGATTAAACTATTTGCTTCTATTGTCATAACAACTTTTGTTATGTTATCTATAATAAGTTCAAAAATCGCTATTTATATTTTACCACTAATACCTTTTGCTATTTATCTGACAAGTTGCTTAATAAGTTATTTTCCTAATTCAAAGGTTATTAAATTCTCTATCAGGATTATATCTTTCATATATATACTTATATTCATAACCTCTTTCTTTATAAAGATAATAGCAAGAAATATAGATCGCGATATAGAAATTCCCGACCTTTGGCTACCAATTTGGGTTATAGGTCTAATATTAGCCTTGGGAGGAATAGTTGCTAATAGATATATAAACAAAAATAAGATAGAAAAATCTATCTCAACCTTATCTATCTCGTTGCTACTTGTAATATTTCTGTGTGGCTTTTCTATGCCCACTATAAATAAGTCTTTTAGTATAAAAGATGGGTGCAGAACTGCTGCAGAAATAGCTAAAAAAAAGGGGAAAAAAATCTACTATTACGATTTCTCCGCAGGACCAAATTTAGATTATTACCTCAATAAAGAGAATCTACATATTCTACCTTTAAGTAATCATAAAGAACTTAAAGAGGTAAAATCGGGCATAGTGTTTTTTAAAGCGAGAAGGGTAAAGAGAGATAACACTCTAAAAGATTTTATAAAAGATAAAGAGATTACTCGGGGGGGAGACAACATTAATTTTGTAGAGATATAAGCCATGAAGATATTAGTAACAGGTGCCGCCGGATTTATTGGGTTTCATATCACAAAGAGACTTATAAATCAGGGAGATATAGTGATTGGAATAGACAACTTGAACAATTATTATGATCCTAATTTAAAAAAAGAGAGAATAAAAGAATTAAAAAAAATCTCCAACGATAAGAATTTTAAGTTTATTAAAGCCGATATAACCAACTCAAAAAAAATAGAACAGATATTTGAAGATAATAGGTTTGATAAAGTTTGTCACCTTGCAGCTCAAGCAGGGGTGAGATACTCTTTTGAGAATCCCGATTGTTATATAAATAGCAATATTATTGGATTCTACAATATCTTACAAATGTGCCTTAAACACAATATTAAACATTTGATATATGCGAGTAGTTCAAGCGTTTATGGCAATAACTCAAAAATACCATTTAAGGAGGAGGATAAAGTAGATAGCCCCGAAAGCTTATACGCCGCCACAAAAAAAAGTAATGAACTATTAGCCTACTTTTATACATCTCAATACAAATTAAATACTACGGGACTTAGATTTTTTACAGTTTACGGCCCTTGGGGAAGACCCGATATGGCACCATTTATCTTTATGGATAAAATCTTACATGACAAAGAGATAGAAGTGTATAATAAAGGGGAGCTAAGTAGAGATTTTAGTTATATAGATGATATTGTTGAGGGGGTAGTTAAAATTATAAATGGTCCTAATAAATCGCCAAATCTCATATACAATATTGGTAATTGTAAACCTGTAAAATTATTAGACTTCATTACAACTATAGAGAGAATTACAGGGAGAAAAGCAAAAAAGAGAATGGTAGGGATGCAAAAAGGAGATGTCTATACCACCTATGCCGATTGTTCTAAATTAAAAAAAGATTATAATTTTTCCCCTAATACTCACATCTCAAGGGGTTTAGAAGAATTTTACGTTTGGTTTAAGAAATATTATAACATTGAGAATTAAATGAAAAAAGAGACCTTTGCTGAGTTAGAAATAATAACAAAAAATGTTCTCCATAATTTTAAATACTTTAAAAACAAATTGAACATTAAAACTAAACTTTTAGTGTTGATAAAAGCCAATTCTTATGGGCATGGTGCAATAGAGTTTAGTAAAATAATGGAGAGAGCCGGTGCAGATTATTTTGCTGTTGCTCATCCTATTGAGGGGATAGAACTTAGAGCAGGCGGAATAAAAAAAACACCTATAATGGTACTTATTGGTGAAACTAATTATTATAAAGAATTAATTGAACATAGGTTAGAACCGTGTTTCCCGAATATCAACTCCCTAAAAAACTTCTATAAAATTTTAAAAGGGTTAGATATAGATAGCTACCCTGTACATCTAATCTTAGATACAGGTATGCATAGACTTGGATTTATGAAAAGAGAAATTCCCGAATTATTGAATTTTCTCAAAAAACATCCACAAATTAGAGTTAAAAGTGTTTTTAGCCATTTAGCAGCCTCCGATGAAAAAAAATGGGACAAATTTACATTAGAGCAAATAACTCAATTTCAGGAATTAGCCCATCAAATAGAAGAGTGTATCGGTTATCATCCACTATGCCACATACTAAATTCTGCAGGGATAGAGAGGTTTACTAAATACCAAATGGATATGGTAAGACTTGGTATAGGGGTATATGGAATCAGTTCAATAAAACATAGTAATTTAAAACCTGCTGCAGCCCTAAAATGTAAAATAATACAAATTAAGAATCTCGGACCCAAAGATGGTACTATTGGATATGGAAGGCACGGCAAAATTACTAAACACTCCCAAATAGCCACAATACCATTGGGTTACGCAGATGGTATTGACAGAAGATTAGGGAATGGTAAAGCAAAATTTTTAGTTAAGGGAAAACTTGTCCCTACAATAGGCAATATCTGTATGGATATGAGTATGATAGATATTACAGGCTCAGGGGCTAAAGTGGGAGATACAGTTACAATATTTGGTGAGAAACCAACAGCTCAAAGTTTGGCAAAAATATTAGGTACTATACCATACGAAATTATTACCTCTGTAAATAGAAGAATAAGAAGAGTTTCTAAGTAATTATCTTATCGCGATAAAATAACTATTTTAACTAATAACTCTTTTAAGAGTGTTCCATCGTCTGCAGTACCACGCTCATTACTCTTACTTTTATAATCGCACTCTTTTAGATAGGAGATTACTTTTATTGTAGCACCTAATGGAAAGTTTTTAGAAGCAATTTCAAACTCTTTTATCCTATCGCCAAAAATAGCACACTGTCTTGCTATATCAAATGTTCTTAAATTACCCACATTCAACAATGAGTTCCATTTTAATAATTGATTAAAATAGAAAAACATAGCACCAAGAGTTGCTTGTATCGGATACTTCTTAGGATTATTGGCAAAAACCTCAGCTATCTCAAATGCTCTGTTACTATTTCTCTCAGTTATCGCTTTACACATTTCAAAAGGGTTGTAATCTCTACTTATTCCAATGTTCTCCTCTACATCTTTTGCGGTAATAGTTTTTGTTGAGATACCTTTTAGTAATTTATCAATATCTAAAACTATTTTTCTAAGATTTGAACCTATACTTTGCCCCAATAAATTGGCAGCATTTGGTTCTATTTTATATCCCCTACTATTAACCTCTTTCTCTATCCACATAGGTATTTGTTCCTCATCTACCAAATACGATTCTAATAGTTCAGTTGTAACTTTTGCTTTTTTATAAAAAGTTGTCCTTTTGTCCAAACTCTTTGAGGTGTAAGAAAGTACCAAAATTGTATCGGGAGCAGGAGAAGAAAAATAAAATTCTAACGGTTGCATTTGAGAGATATGCTGAGCTTCTTTAACAACAACCAACTGTTTTTCAGCCCCCAAAGGATACCGCCTACACAAAGATACTATTTGACCAGCATCTGTTTCGTTCCCATAAACTAAACTATAATTAAAATCTTTTTCCGCTTCAGAAAGAACATTATCAATAAGCAGTTTAATAATAACATCTGAATAATATGGTTCCTCGCCACACAAGATATAAATTTGCCTAAAGTCGTGGTTTTTAATATCCTCCACCGTTTTCTCAAATTTGGCTACACTCTCTATTCTTTCTGTTTTCTTAACTGCCATTATGCTTCTCTTTTATTAATAATTAAAGCGAATCTTTATTATGCAAAGATATAAAAAGAAGAATGGAAAATTCTTTAAATATAAGGGGGAAATGTAATATGTTGGCGTTTTATTAATTGTACAAGACCGAGAATGGATTTTTTGTTTAGAGTTAGGGCAGATGTTTTAGATGCTTCTAATAATCATATTTATTGGAACATTTATGATTTTCCTTTTGCAAATTATGATTATTGCAAGGTGTCATTTTTTGAACTTAAGTCAAGAGGAGTTCTTTTCGCAGAAGTATTTTCTATCCCAGAAGAATGTACACTAATAAGAGTTTCACATGACCCATATTTTGAGATAGAAAAGTAACAAACATTAAATTAAACTTTTCTCAAGAAACATATTTAAGAGTTTTCTTTTTGTTTTTTGTCTGTTAAATATAAATTTTTATAAAGTAGCATCTATTAATTGAACTTAGTGAAGCTACGATGGGGAAAAATTAACTATTTATTTACTATATTTGTGAGTAATGGGATTAGACATAAAAAATAGTTCAACAATCTTTGACCCTCTAAGAAAAAGAGAAGTTGCCCTGACTCCAGAAGAGATTGTTAGGCAAAAATTTATAGAATTCCTTAACAAAAAAAGAAATTGGCCACTTTCTCTCATGATGAGCGAAAAAGAGATAAGTATAGGTTCAGGTTCCAACTTAGTTAAGTTCAGATGTGATATTGTGGCTTATAATAAAGAGCTTAAACCACAATTGATTGTTGAATGTAAAGCTCCCGAGGTAAAAATAACAGAGAAAACATTTGAACAGATATGGAGATATGCAATTATTCTTAAAGTAAAGTGGCTAATTATAACAAACGGAAGACAAACTTTTGTTTGTGAATATATTACAGATGAACAAGGGGAAGGCAAATATGTTTTTAAGAGTGATATTCCGTATCGCGATAAGTAGGTAAAAAATGGTAGATTTTTTAAAAAACGAAATATTTGACATTATTAGCAAATGTGGGCAAGAGATGAATACTCGCGTCTTTGTTATTGGGGGATATGTGAGGGACTGTTTCTTGCAAAGACATTGCACAGATATAGATATAGTTGTAGAGGGGAGTGGGATTGAACTTGCACAAAAAGTTGGGGAAAAAGTAAAAAGCCATGTCTCTGTTTTTAAGAACTTTGGAACTGCTATGTTAATGTACAAGGGTTTACAAATTGAATTTGTAGGGGCAAGAAAAGAGTCTTACAGATCTAATTCAAGGAAACCTATTGTAGAGAATGGTACTCTAAAGGAGGACCAAGAGAGGAGAGATTTTACCATTAATGCTTTAGCATTCTCTTTACAGAAAGAAGATTATGGCAATCTGATAGATCCTTTTGGAGGTGTTAAAGATTTACAAGAGGGGCTAATTAGAACCCCTTTAAATCCAGATACAACCTACTCAGATGATCCACTTAGAATGATAAGAGCTATTCGGTTTGCATCGCAACTTCAGTTTAAAATTGTTCCGGAATCTATCGAGAGTATAAAGAGAAATAGAAAAAGATTAGATATACTTAGTAGAGAGAGAATTATTGAGGAAATGAACAAAATACTTATGAGTAATAAACCCTCAATAGGATTAAATCTTTTGCAGGATTGCAATTTATTAGAGGAGTTTTTGCCTCAGATTAGCAAACTACAAGGTGTTGAAACTCAAGACGGCAAAGGTCATAAGGACAATTTCTCTCACACTCTGCAAGTTGTTGATAATGTTGCTGCAAAGAGTGATAATCTATGGTTAAGGTGGGCTGCTTTATTGCACGATATAGGAAAGCCATCTACAAAAAAATTTGAAGCTGGAATTGGATGGACATTTCATAGCCACGACTTTATTGGTGCTAAAATGATACCGGGCATTTTTAAGCAACTAAAAATGCCACTTAACGAAAAGATGAAGTATGTACAGAAACTTGTGGGGCTACATCTTAGACCAATCGCATTAGTAGAAGAGCATGTAACAGATTCAGCTGTAAGAAGATTGCTTTTTGATGCAGGAGATGATATAGATGATTTAATGCTCCTCTGCGATGCAGACATAACATCTAAAAACGAAAGTAAAGTTAAAAAACATAGAGAGAACTTTTTATTAGTTAGGCAAAAGTTGGTTGAGGTAGAAGAGAAAGATGCTATCAGGAACTTTAAGAACCCTATTACAGGGGAGATTGTTATGGATTATTTTGGTATTGGACCTTCAAAAGAGATAGCAATCATTAAAGATTACATTAAAAATGCTATATTAGATGGTGAAATAGAGAATAATCATGATCAAGCATTTGAATTGATGAAGAAAAAGGGTGCAGAGATAGGGCTAAAAAAACAAAAAGAAAATGAAGAATAAAAAGAATATACTATTTATTACACTACTTTTTACCACTATTCTTATTCTAAATAAGAGTAATGGTAATATATTGTTTTACAATCATATAAATAATAACTTAGAGATTTTAAAAAAAGATACAGTTTACAAAACAACTAAAAACGAATCTTCGTTAGATAAGCTAACTAAACAACTCACCGATTCTTTACATTTGAAATTAAACTTTACAGATTCTCAATATAGAAAAGCATTTAGAATATTACAGAAAGAGGCGGCAATATTGTTAGAAGGGGCGAGTACAGATATTCTTAAAATAAAAAGAGAAGAGAATAATAAGTCTTTCAAAAAGTTTTTAAAAGTGTATCAATATAACTTATTTATAATCATCAGAGAAAAGGAATTTAACACACTCCTTGAATCTAAATAATAATATCACACTCTAACAATAAGACTTATGGGAACAGAAAACAACGAAATCAATCGCCGCAAAGCCCTAAAAATTATGGGTTTAA
The DNA here is from genome assembly GCA_946545765.1 of uncultured Bacteroidales bacterium. Taxonomy (GTDB): domain Bacteria; phylum Bacteroidota; class Bacteroidia; order Bacteroidales; family UBA932; genus Egerieousia. Next base: position 14,694 of record CAMNNS010000019.1, read on the forward strand.
GCATTGCTTCTTTAGCTGTGGCTTCATTCAAGAACAACGCTTTTGCAAATAATTTATCAGAGAAAATTGCAAACGGAGAAATTAGTCAAGTAGTTAAAAGAGAGAATAATAAAAACGGAGACATGGTCTCTTTAATAGGTTTTGGCTGTATGAGATTCCCTACTAATGGAGAGGGAAGAAATGCACCGGTAGATGTAGAAAAGGTACAAGAACTTGTTGATTATGCTTTTGCTCATGGAATTAACTACTATGATACAGCGTATGTTTACCATGGAGGTAAAAGTGAAGGGATTATTTCCAATGCCCTTAAAAAATATCCAAGGAATAGTTATTTTTTAGCAGATAAGATGCCGGGGTATTATGTTAAAGAAAAAGGTGAAATTGCTAAAATATTTGAAGAACAATTACAAAGATGTAATACCGATTATTTTGATTATTATCTTCTCCACTCTCTTCAAAATAAACCTGGATACGATAAAGTTTATGAAGAATTTGGAGGATATGAATATTTAAATAGTGAAAAAAAGAGGGGTAGGATTAAGCAGTTAGGATTTTCATTCCATGGAGACAGAGAACTTTGGGATTATGTTATAGATCTTCATCCTTGGGATTTTGTTCAAATCCAACTTAACTACATTGATTGGAAGAAAGATGGGGAATATTTATACAAATCGTTAGAAGAGAGGAAAATTCCATGTATAATAATGGAACCACTATTAGGTGGTCGATTAGCCTCTTTATCTGCAAGTGCTAATAAAATCTTAAAAGACAAAAGACCAAACGACTCTATCGCTTCATGGGCATTTAGATATGTAGGTTCATTACCTAATGTACTAACAGCCTTATCGGGAATGACTTATATGGAGCATTTGGTGGATAATATAAATACATTTACAGACTTCAAGAAACTTAGTGTAAGTGAAAAAATGACACTTAACAAAGCTATCGTTGAGTATGAAAAATTCCAGAGAATAGGATGTACATCATGCAGATACTGTATGCCTTGCCCATTTGAAGTTGAAATTCCTACTGTTTTTGAGACCTATAATAAACTTGTGATGGAAAAATCTATTCCAAGTAAAGAAGACCAAACAGCAGAGGAATTTGCAGAAAAATCTAAGAAGTTTGCAGATACATTTAAAAAAGAGTTCGCTAATGGTGGTAATGCTACCGCTTGCGTAGGTTGCGGTGCATGTGAACCTAAATGTCCTCAACATCTTTCTATACCAGATTTAATGGAGATGATTAAATCGAACTTAAAATAAACAATTAAAAATAACCCATTCAGAAAAATTTAATTTATTGAGAATATGAGTATTATCAAAAAAAAATATAGAATAGAAAATATGATGTGCGCCATGTGCGTTGCTCATGTACAAAAAGCTTTAGATAATTCTGAAGGGGTGATTAGTGCCAATGTTAATTTAGCAAACAACTCTGCCCTAATAGAGTATGATAATCAAATTACCTCACCTCAAAAACTTAAAGAGGCTGTTGATAATGCTGGTTATGTATTGGTAATAGAGGATGAAGGAAAATACGATACCCAAACAGAAGAAAAAAAAAATTCAATAAACTTCTTAAAAAAACTATTTGGGCGTTAATAATTGCTGTTATTGTAGCTTTTATCGCGATGCGTTCTATGCATCACACAGTTACAGAACTTGCAATAATGTGGTTCCTCTCTTCTGTCTCTATGATTTTTTTGGGTAGAGATTTTTATATCAACGCTTATAAACAAGCGATTCATAAAAGTGCAAATATGGACACACTTGTAGCTCTCTCTACAGGTGTGGCATATTTATTTAGTTTGTTTAATACCCTATTTCCTACTTTCTTTACAGACAAAGGGTTAGAAAGTCATGTCTATTTTGAAAGCGTTTCTGTGATTATTGCTTTTATCCTTTTAGGGAGGACTTTAGAGGAGAGGGCAAAGAGTTCAACAAATTCTGCAATTAAAAAATTAATTGGGCTGACACCAAAAAATGCCACTATAATTGATAGAGAACTTTTAAAAACAAAAGAGATAGACACTATTTATAACAATTTAGAAAGCAGTGCCTTAACTATCACGATAGAAGATATTATTATAGGTGACTACATCATTGCAAAACCGGGAGAAAGAATTGCAGTAGATGGAAAAGTTCTCTTTGGGACCTCTTACATAGATGAAAGTATGTTAAGTGGAGAGAGTGAGCCTATAAAAAAGAGTAAAGGGAGTTTAGTTTACGCCGGAACTATAAATTCAAACGGGGTTTTAATTTATCGGGGAGAAAAAATAGGAGAGGAGACAAAATTAGCACAGATTATAAAACTTGTTGAACTTGCACAAAGTAGTAAATCGCCAAGTCAGAAACTTGCCGATAAAATTGCAGCGGTATTTGTACCAATTGTACTCTCTATCGCAATTATAACGTTTATTGTTTGGAGTATTTTGGGAGGGGAGAACTCCTTAACACATGCTATATTAGCTCTTGTAACAGTGCTTGTTATAGCCTGCCCTTGTGCATTAGGGTTAGCTACCCCAACAGCTGTTATGGTAGGAATTGGAATTGGTGCAGAAAAAGGGATACTCATAAAAGATGCTCAATCTTTAGAAAATGCAGAGAAGATCAATGTTGTAGCACTTGATAAAACAGGGACATTAACTTATGGAGAACCTCAAGTAACCGACATTAGCAAAAAGATGAGGAGTGATGAATTATATACTTTATACATTATAGAACAATTATCGCAACACCCAATAGCAAAATCTATTGTAAAATATTGTGGAGAACAAATAAAAGATTTTAACAATGAAATATGTCTAATAAAAGAGAGTTATGTAAACATCGCAGGTAAAGGTATTATATGCAAAGTGAGCAAAGAAAATAAAGATGTAGAGTATTTAGTTGGTAATAAAGAACTTCTTTTAGATAATGATATTAAAATAGACAAAGAGAGTGAAGAGGCGATAGAAAAATTCACCTCACGAGCAAAGAGTTTTACCATTTTTGCAGAGAAAAACTCTAAAAGAATTGTAGCGATACTTGCTATCTCAGATAAAATAAAAGAGAATAGCAGAGAGGCGGTTGAGAAATTAAAAGAGGCTGGTATAGAAGTGGTTATTTTAAGTGGAGATAATAATAAAAACACTACATTTATTGGCAAGGAGTGTGGAATAGAAAAAATCATTGCCCCTATTTTACCTCATGAAAAAGAGAAAATAATAAGAGAGTATCAAAAAGAGAACAAGGTTGTAGCAATGATTGGTGATGGTATTAACGATAGTGCCGCCCTCGCAAGGGCAGATGTAGGTATTGCGATGGGAAGTGGAAGTGATATTGCAATAGAGAGTGCATCAATGACAATAATTTCATCAGATTTAAGAAAGATAGCAACCGCAATAAATCTCTCTAAAAAGAGTGTAA